>NZ_RJPX01000043.1:0-16227 GCF_003944325.1 Streptococcus mitis
AGGCAGGTGTGAACATAGGTGGTAAACAGGTCTTGGCAGGCTCAGTCAACTATTACAAGGTAACGGCAGATTATAGCCAATACAAGGGCATTGAAGCAGATAAAGATCGTATTGCCAAAGGGTTCTATATCGTTGATGATTACCCAGAAGAAGCTGTTACAATCAATCAAGATGGTGTTCAAGTAACGGATTCTAAAGGGCAAGTGGTCAAAGGGTTGAAAATGGCTCTTTATGAGAGTTTAGCTAAGGCACCATCAGGTGTACAAGAAACTCTTAAATCAAGCAACTTCAAACCAAAAGGAGCTATCCAAGTATTCGAGGCAGAGAAACCAGAAGAGTTCTACAAGACCTACGTTCAAACTGGAGAAGTTCTGACCATTACCAATCCAATGACTGTTAAGAAAGAATTAGGCAAAACAGGTGGTAAGTATGAGAATACAGCTTATCAAGTTGATTTTGGTATGGCTTATGTAACTGAAACTGTAGTCAATAATGTTCCGAAGATTGAACCTAAGAAAGATGTGGTGATTGACCATCTAAGTAAAGAAAGTTTAGATGGCAAAGATGTCAGGTTGAATCAAACGTTTAATTATAAATTAGTTGGTTCCTTGATACCAAAAGATCGCTCAGAACAGTTATTTGAATATAAGTTTAGAGATGACTACGATGAAACACATGATGATTATCAGAGTATCTATCAAGTGTTTGCGACTGTAGATTTTGAAACAAGTGATGGCCAAAAATTTAAAGCTGGTGATGAATTAACTAAGTTCACAAGTCAAGTAGTAGACAAGGCTAAAGGTAAAGTAGATATTAGCTTTGATGATGCTTTCTTGAAATCAATTTTAGAGACATCAGAGTTTCAAGCCGAAGTATATCTACAAATGACACGTATTCAGTCAGGAACAGTAGAAAATACTTACTCTCATCCAGTTAATGGTGTGGAAGTTGCTTCCAATACGGTTGTGACTCACACTCCAGAACCACCAAAACCAGAAGAACCGAAAAAGGAAGAACCCAAACCAGAACCAAAACTGGAACAACCGAAAAAGGAAGAGCCAAAACCGGAACCAAAACCAGAGCCAAAAACTCCTGAAGAACATCCGCAAGAACTAGTAAATCAGCCAGAACGAAGCTTGCCTTCAACAGGGGAGAAGGATTCTGCAGATTTACTATTGGCTGCTCTAGCAATGGGAAGTGTTGCTACAGGCTTGTTCTACAGCAAGCGCAAGAAAAAAGAGGCTTAGAATACTCTAAGAACCTTTGAAATAAGCTATTTTTATGGTATAATAACGGTAAATCGTGGAGGAGTAGGATTATGAAATTTGGGAATGATTTTTCCTGGTTATGGGTAGCTATCATTAGGATTTTTACAGCTCCCTTTTATATCATTCTTTGGTGTATTAATGTTGTGAAATCAGCGTTTGGAGTTGTCATACTTTGGATTGTATCTAAATGTTGTGTTGGATTAGTTCTGTTTTTGCCTTTTTGGCTTTTGATTGATATCTTACACTGGATTACTCCTTCGGTAGGAGATGCTTTTTTCCGATGGTACGGAATTCATGTTATGGGTTTTGTTCAACGTGCTTGGATTGATGGCGCAGTTCATGAATTTCCAATACCTGCAGGTGGAACTAATTTCCTTCCCTATCCACATATTGAAATTCCGATTATGATAGTACTTACTCTTCTAGTAGCTACTGTTCGGACGATTTATCGTGAAGAATTTGATGAATTATAAAAATAGTATTGTGTTTGGCACTGTAGAAATCTCTGCAGTGCTTTTTATTAAAGAAAAAAGAAATTAAAAGAGGTAAAATAAAATGGAAATTATTACAAAAATTATTACTGGTCTCGGCGTAGTTGGAACAATCTCAGGTCTTTTCTGGATCTGGAGTGGTGCAGTTGACTTTGTTCAAGGAAGAAAGAATAAAGATAAGCAAAGACAAGATGATGGTTCTGATTCTATGATTAATGGTGCATTCTTGGCTGTTGCTTCTGCAGGGATTGCGGCCGCAGTCGTTGCAGCACTATCTCAACTAAAATTTTAGGAGTAGCCTATGAATTTAGATATTAGAGAGCTAACTAGTTCTCTTTCCAGTTACAGCTCTGCGACAAACCAAGCTGTAAATATAATGGCTGATGCAGTCAGACCTATTGGGTATATCCTTTTAGGTCTTTTTTTCTGGTTTGAAATGGCATCCTGGTCACAAATGGTCAAGTCGAGAGGGGGTTCGCTAACCCAAAAGATTTGGCTAGAGGCCTTGATGAAGTATTTATTTGCTTTCATCATGATTTCTGCCTCATCTCAAATTTGCGATGCCATTCTGGAATTGCTTAATATTATTGTAAAGGTAATTGCTCATGTAGTACCTTCACAACTTGATAAATATCAATATGCGCAAGGTGCTGTCAAAGGTTGGTTTGAAAAAAGTATTTTTGGTCTAGTCGGTGGACTAACTGAATTCATAGCTAATATAATACTTGGAATTATTATCTTCCTAAGGTATTTAGACTTGTATATGCTTAAGGCTTTAGCTCCATTATTGGTAGCTTTCTTTATGATGGATTCTTTACGAACTGTCACGATTAACTTCCTGAAATATTTTGCAGCGTCAGCCTTTATAGGAGTTATTCTAATTGTGGTATCTGTTGTATATAATGGTTTAGTCACTACAGATATGTTAAAAGTGGCAGCAGGAACTAGCGGAAGTTGGGGGACAGCCTTTGCGTCAATCGCTAAAGGTGTTATATACATCTTTACACTTGTTGGAACTAGTCGAAAAGCTAAGCAACTCTTAGGAGTGTAATCTATGTGTAGAAAAATTAGAATTAATCGATGTTACCTATGTTTAGAGAATCGTGTGGATGTTTTCTATAGAAAGAGGTGACTATCAATGGAAACGTTAAAGGAGATAGGAAATAAACAATTTAATGATTTACAAAAGCAACATGGGACAAGAGAGTTGAAGGATAAAATAACTTCTCTTGAACAAGAAATAACACGTCTTTCTTGGTTTGCCTATGAACATGAATTATTATCGGAGCCTTTATTGGAGTGGATATTGGATGGTAGGGTTAAGATAGATGAAATTCCTCGTGCTGTTCGGATGAGTAGTTATGGTGATGAACTATATATTTATGCTTGGCGCTATGCAGAAGCTAAGCAAGATGCTTTTTATGGCATGAGAATTCTTACCCTTCTTCAGGAAGATATAAAGCACTGTGTTATAGCCGATAGTATCAGTCAAACAGATTATGTTTACCGTTTGGAACAGTGGATTAAATATATGGCTCGTGGTAAAATGGTCTTCAAAGGAGATGAAAACTTTGAACGCTATTTTCATGAACAAAAAGCGGCTAACAGAAGCCTATTCGATACTGAGGGGTTATGAATCTGAGATTCCTGTAGCTATGCTTGTAAAGGAACGTGATAAATAAATGACATAACACTAACAGTT
Organism: Streptococcus mitis; assembly: GCF_003944325.1. Taxonomy (GTDB): domain Bacteria; phylum Bacillota; class Bacilli; order Lactobacillales; family Streptococcaceae; genus Streptococcus; species Streptococcus mitis_CW. The sequence goes on from NZ_RJPX01000043.1 coordinate 3,462, forward strand.
CTAAACGGACTGTTTTTTTGATGGGAAGGAAACTAATTGAAAAAAATTGGATCAGAATTTTTAAGAGAATTTGAAAATGAGGACAAGCCAATTCTCGTTGGCCTAACTACTAGAATGCTTGTTCTATACGTGTGTTTGATAATAGCTGTCTCAGGGACAATTGCTATTTACTTCTTTGGTTTACCTGATTGGTACATCTATCTTTGGGATGCTCTATTTGTCGTTCCTGGAGGAATGTACGGTACGGGAATGACTAAGCGAATGCGGATTAAAGAAAAAATCAATTTCTTTTTCCGAATCCAACAACGAACCTATGAGACAGAATTTGGAAAGGTAGGAATGTATACGAAAGATGAGTTTATTCAAAAGCAGAAGAGAAAAACTAGAAAAAGCAGAAAAGAAAAAAATTGATCGTTTGCGTCGCCAGATGAAACCTACGACGCAAAACACGATCAATTACACACATCTACATGAAGATGGATTGATGCACATTGCTCGTGAGAAGTATTCTCGTAGCTTTATGTTGGGAGATGCTTCTTACTCGACAGCTCAACAAGATGAAAAAGAGAGTATCATCGATACAACGATGGATGCTCTTAATTCACTGGATGAGGGCAGTAACTACCAGCTCCTAGTCATTAACCGTCGAGTATCGGATAATTCCTTGCAGAATATTTTGTTTGAAGAAACAAACGATGGCTACGATGATTATCGCGAAGAGTTGAACGAGATGATTAAGGAGCGATTTACAACACATGCTAACAACTTCGAGGTACATAAGTATGTGACCATTTCAACGAATGCGGATGACCGAAAACAGGCTCAGTTGATCCTACAAGATATTGGAGTTTCCCTAGGAACTCAATTTCAGGAATCTGATATTACTTTTAGGGATATGAATGGTTTGGGTCGCCTAAAAGTCTTTTCTGAGCTACTACGAGGTAATCCATATGTCAATTTTGATTATAAAGAAATTGCTTTGACGGGTTTATCAACTAAATCATTTATTGCCCCAAACAGGATTGAATTTCAGGAAAAACGCATGATTATAGATGATAGCTGGGTCAAGGTACTTTATGCTCACCGCTATCCTAACTGGATGTCTGATCGGCTTATTCGAGATTTGACGACACTGGGGCTGGAGCTGGCTATTACTATCCATGCAGAACCTTATGAGAATGTTGAAATCTTAGAAAAGATTGACGATGCAAAAACAGATGCTGAAATTGGGAAGTTACGTTCTAAACGTAAGGCTGCTCAATCTGGTATCTTTGATGATGCGGTTGTGGCTGGTCGTGACCAAGAAATCTCAGAAGCTACCAAGAAGTGGCGAGACGAGATTACTGAGTATGATCAGAAAATCTTTTCTGGTTTGATTGCAGTATATTTTAAGGCAGAGAGCCAAGAGGAACTACAACGTAACGAACAGAAGATTAAGCGTGCTGGCCGTAAATTAGGAGTAGAGTTTGAAGATCTTTATTATTATCAAGAAGAGGCTTTGAATACGATTCTACCTATCGGTGAGTGCTTTTTGAATGTGAAGAAGAATTTCATGAGAAAGATGACTACAGCTAATATTGCTACGCAAGTTCCTTTTACCAACGTGGACTTGAAGTCTGAAAGCTCACTCGCTCGCTACTATGGTCAAAATCAGTTATCAAACAATATCATTACACTAGATCGAAAACGTGATTTGAACACGGGTTCAGGGGTTGTGTTAGGTTCTTCAGGATCTGGTAAATCTACAACAATAAAGGGTGGAGAAGTTATTCCAACTTTACTGAAATATCCAGAAGACCGAGTTATCATCGTGGATCCCGAAGATGAATATTCTGATATTGGCCGTGCTTTCGGTGCTCAGATGGTGGATATTTCGATTGGTTCTAAAACACATATCAATCTTTTGGATCTACCAGATCTGGATCGTTTGGATGATGAGGATGACGATCCGATTGGAGATAAGGCAAACTTGTTAATGGGATTGTTTGAATCGATTCTGTCAGAGGTGACAGATGCACAGATTGGGATTATTGACCGGGTGACAGGTGTGACTTACGAACGCTATTTGACAGAGAATTTTACTCCTACGTTAAAAGAGTGGCACCAGGTCTTAAAAGAACAACCCGAACCCGAAGCACAAGACTTAGCTTTAGCAGTAGAGACCTATACAACTGGTTCTCAGGATATTTTTGCTCACAATACCAACGTGGATCTCAATCATCGCTTTGTTATCTTTAATCTGAAGAAGTTGTCGCACAAATTGAAGCCGTTCGCTTTGATGGTTATTCAGGATTATATCTGGAATCAAATTGTAGAGAACCAAGGGAAATGTACTACATGGGTTTACTTTGATGAGATGCAGATTCTATTTAAAAATAAGGCTCAAGCAGACTTCTTTACTACGTTGTATTCACGGATTCGGAAATATGGTGCGATTCCAACAGGAATCACCCAGAACGTAGAAACGTTAGCTGCTGTTGAAGAAGGTCGGAAATTGCTCTCAAATAGTGAGTTTATGATTTTACTCAAACAAAAACCTCAAGATTTGGCTATCCTAAAAGAGATTGTCAATCTGACTGATAAACAGATTCGCTACTTAGCACGGCCAAAAGCTAAAGGTACTGGCTTAATCGTAGCTGGGCCAGTTGTGGTACCTTTTGAAAATCCAATACCAAAGAATACTAAGTTGTATAACTTAGTCGCAACAGACGCTTAGGAGTCTCACTATGGATCAGGAGAAAGGCAGACCAAAAACAATCGGTCATAGGTTAGATCGAAAACTAGAAAAAGTTCGTAAGAATTACCGAACGGTTCAACAAGATAGCGCAAAACAACTTACGAAGCTACAATCTCAGACCCACTCTAAACGTCAGTTGGTAAAGAAGAGTCGGAGCCAATTTCGAGCTTCTAAGAACAAGGTCAAGAAAATACAAAAAGAGTATAAGAGAATCCAAAAAGAGTACAAGAATATCCAGAAACAAGGAAAAAACCTTGAAAAAGAAGGAAAGGCACTTCGTCCGGAGGAAATTAAAAAGCAGGTCTTCCTTAAGCAGGAATTAGATAGGAACAATAAAAAGCAGACATTCCTTAAGCAGGAATTAGATAAGGCGAAACTGGACAAAAAAACTTCTAAAAGAACTTTTAAAGTCGCTCAAGAGGCTAATGGTGGTTCACGCAAGAAGAAGCTGTTCCGTGCTACGAAACAGGCTATAGAACGATCAACCAGTCAACAGGCTAGCTCTGTTGCGCATCAGGATGATACACTGTCAGATATAGCACGAGCTAAGTATCGGTATCAGGATATTCAGATTCAAGGGAAACGGATTAAAACGATTGGGAAGTACAGCGGTAAACTTGGCCAAGGAATGGTTAAATCGAGCTATAGCCTTGGAAATAGAGCTTACAATAAGGCTAAAGGAAGAGGCTTCACTCGAACTCCAAGAGAATTTTCTTGGGAAGGAAAACTCTCTCGTCGTATTAAGGCCTATAAGCAACGCTTAGCTACTTCTAAAACAGGGAAAGTTGCTAAGAAAGCGAGGAAGTTTTACCGTGTAGGTTCTAAACCGCTTCAAGCTATTATCAAAAATCCATTTAGCTTAAAGGCTTATTTGATTGCTTTTGGTTTGCTTTTGTTTCTGGCTATACTTGGCATCGGTAGTTCAGGAATTACCCGTCAAGATGAATTTGATATGAATGATACCTGGTTGTATCTTTCAAAATTGGATCGTGAAAAATCGAATGACAAGGTAGATTATTGGACAAAAATTGACGATCCGCTTTTGTACTTGAATTATAAGTATGATGATATTTCAGATAAGCTTCGTATAGACGGGAATAAATATTTTTCACAACAGAATCGTGGGAAACTTTACTTAGATACCTTATGGAAGAATTTGAATGGGGATAAAGACAATATTAAAACGATGGAAGAACTTTATACCAAAAATAATCTCTATAAGCTTGATAAGGACGAGCTAGAAGAGTATAAACAACTCTTAGAAATTGCTAGAGATAGTGGAAAATATATGTTGCTTCAAGAACTAGATAATCCATTTTATACAGAAGAAGAACCTGAATCACAAGCACCTCTTCAGATTATTGAGCGTTTTGGATATAAAACGAAGACGGAAGTTTTTAATGGATCTGTTTTGCAGGCTGCAGGAGGTCAGTCTCTGTTAGCTGTTTTAGATGGGAAAGTTGAAGTTAAGGGGAGTGACATAGAAATTGGTGATCAGGACTCCAAGTTTCTGTATAAGAACGTAGATACGATTCGCTATAAAACAGGTGATCACGTCAAAGCTGGAGATATTATTGGAAAGGTAGCACCTGAAGGAAATCAAACCGTTTATTATCAAAAGCTAGAACCTGATCGATCAAACAAGAAAGATAAAGATGGGAATATCAAGAAGAGCTGGACTTATGTCAATGTCGGTTTTTACTTTCAGCGTGTAGAATATACCCAAGCAACGTCTGTTGTCAGTAATATTGAAACATCTGGAGATAAAGGAAGACGTGCAAGAGCTTTTGCGGATGCAATCAAAAAAAATATACCAGAAGCAACAGATGAAGGAATCGCAGCCGTTTTGGGAGGATTTGATATTGAGAGTTCCATCACCTTTAAACGCTATGAAACAGACTTTCTAACTAATAATCAGTTTGATAAAGTCGCTAAAGAACCAACTGCAGAAAATCTAGTTGGTAATTGGGGAGCCTTTCAAGCTATGTACCCTACCTTGCCTCTAAATGAAAGAGGTTATCTAGTCAACGGTTTGCACTATATCGGGATTGGGATTGGTCAATTTACTGGCCCTCGTGCTCTTGCATTGTGGAATTTTGCAAAATCTGTGAATGGAGATATTTGGTCTGCGGAAGTCCAAACAAAATTTCTTCTGGAGGAAGATGATCCAACTAGACGTGCAGCATTCAGAAGAATTGTAACGTCTACTGGATCCGTAGAAGCTCTTGCGGAGGACTTCTTGAATGCTTGGTTAGGAGTTCCAGGAAATAAGCTCTTAGAACGGCAATCTGCAGCCCGTCAATGGCTAAATTTCTTAAAAAATAAAGGAGGAGGTTCAACAGGTGTTTCTAGCAAGCAAGTTCCAGCAGAATATAAAGATAAGCTACCTTATGGACTACCTACCGATCAAGCACTTTTAGAAGGACAAGGCTATTCAGGTAACGCTTATGAACTAGGGAATTGTACCTGGTATGTCTACAATCGCTTTGCTCAAATTGGAGTTGGCATTCATCCCTATCTAGGCAATGCCAATCAGTGGGTTGATAGTGGCCAAGCGCAAGGATATGACATTTCAACGACTCCTAAACCAGGTTCTGCAGCTGTATTCATGAATGGTGTAGCTGGGGCATCACCAATCTATGGTCACGTTGCTTTTTGTGAGTACGTTAATAGCGATGGTAGCTTCTTAGTTTCAGAAATGAACTTTGGTGGTTTATATGTATCAAGTTGGCGTACCTTGAAACCACAATCAGGTATCTATTTTGTTACCCCTAAATAAGAAAGGAAAAGAATGTATAATCAAAAGTTAATCAAAATGGTAAAGGGATTCCTTATGGGATTCGTTGCTATTTTATGTATTGTCCTGGGCTATTCTATTGCTCAAGTAAAACAGAATTTGAGACATGATAGTCAAGTTCAGGAAGAGGCGAAGCAAAAAACAGAAGAGAAACAACAGGAACAACTATCTCTTACTGAACAGCAGGTCGAGGACTTTTTAATTGCTTACTATACAAAAAAGGATTTAGAAGAGAATCGTCCACGATATAAGCCTTTTATGACGGATTCTATGTATCAGGAAACTGTTCAAGAAGAACAAAAACCAGTCAACCAGACCTATAAGGGGTATGTGGTTGATCAAGCTTTTGAATCAGGCTCTATCTACATTGATAAACAACATAAAATTGCATTAGCTCAGGTTCAATATACTAGTACCACCTTAACAGAGAAAGATAATAGAGCTTCTAAGGGGCTAACTGGTAGTACTAAGGCGACAATTCGATTGACCTATGTAGAAAAAGCAGGGAAACTATTAATCAATAAAATAGAGCCTATCGTATTGACTGAAGCGAGAGGGCAAAGTATAGGAACTTATTCAGATACTAGCAGTTCAAGCTCGACTCCAGTCTCATCTACATCAACGGCAACACCTACATCTTCTGAACCAATAACCGCAACTAGTAGTAACCAATAAGGAGAATGGAATGAATAAAAAAATAGAACAACTTGAAGGTAAGCTTGAGAAAGTTAGGAAAGATAAGGAAAAAGCGCAACGACAAAAAGAAGAAACAGATAAAAAAATCAAGAATTACATAAATCAAGAAAAAGATTTGGAAGCACAACTTTTCGTCGCTATATCAGAAGAGAGTGGCTTATCCTATCAGGAAATGAAGGAACTCATTCTTCCATCACAATCAAGTAACCAAGGAGTGAACCATGTATAAAATTATTAATCAATTGACTAATCAAGAGGAAACATTTGAGCACCGAGATGACTTGTTATCAAGGCTAGAAATCATCAATGAGCGAATGAAGAGTAATAAAACAACCGGAACCTATCGGCTTTATTCTCTTAATTCTGAAGGTGAAATTTTACAAGAACTTAATCTTGAAATACCTTTTATTGGAATCATTGATCAGTTGCTGGAAAATTTTGGTACGAGTGTTGGGAAGAAAAAGAGAGGTTTTCTTCATTTTTTAGTAAAACATAAAGAAAAAAACTCTTCACTAGGAACACCAGAACCTCAACCCCAACCAGAACCAGCTCCTGAACTAGAAGATCTAACGGTAAAGAAAGAGGCGAATATGGCTCGTCAAAGAATTGCTGAGCTAGTTTCTCAGAAGCCTCAAGATGAGGTTGGAGAGGAAGTACCTTTGGAAGATAAAGATGCCTTTTCATCCGATGAGTGGACTACAGAACACTTCAGTAGACTGGATGAAATAGAGGCGGTACAGGAAGAACGTGTAGAACCTACACAAGAAGTAGTTTCTAGTGTTGAAAAATCAAGTCAGGAAGAAAATGGATCTCTTCCTGTTAAACAAGAAGATAAGGGCAATGTTGAGCCTTCCTTCTCTCTTTCTCATGCGACGACAGTAGAATTGCCTTCAGAGGTCATTGATAGCTTTGAGGCTCAGACCATCACTTATAAGCAGTCTATTAAACATAAAATTCAGTCTAACGAAGAATTCATCAAGGAAGCAAACGAGGAAATTATTGAGTGTCAAAATAAAATCAATGAGTTGCGACAACAGATTCTTGCCAAAGAGAAACAAGCTAGTCAACTGAAGGATCTTTATTTTAAAATTGAAGAGGTGAGCTAAAATGGAACAAGAACAAGTGGTAGCCCAATTAGGACGGGCAACTCTTGTGACAGGAGAAATCATCTTAAAAGGACTCTTCCTGGTGAGCTCTAAGGCAGTTGAAATGTATCAGTCCAGAGGGGAAAATGTCCTTTTTACTGGTGAGACAGACTGGAATAAATTCATGGCAACGGCAGATACGAAAGAAGTCCAGCAATTACTACATAATGAAGTCAATCTCGAGGCAGTTCGAAAAGAACTTGGCCAATACGGGATTGGCTTTTCTTTTTATACTCATCCAGATGGAAAGACAACTCTTGCTTTCAATGCAAAAGATAAAGGAGTTGTCGAACAAGCCTTTAAGGATGTCCTAGAAGGCATCACAAGAGATCCTAAAGGATTCAATGAGCGAAACCTTAAAAATGGGAAAACGACTTCTTTTGAGGAGAAATTGCAACATTTCAAAGCAGTGGAACAAGAGAAAATTTCTTCCCTCCAGGTAAACATTCATACGAAGGAGTTTGTTCTTCCAGAAAATATCGAACCACATATTGGAGGAAAAATGAAGTGATTACAGAAAAGAAGAAACGGAGACTTAGACCGTATTTGTTGTTAGGAATTGGTCTATTCTACCTCTTTCATTGGTTCTTTAAACTATGGCTGTTGGCACCAGATACTGATTCAGTAACGGATGTATTTGGATTTGGAAAGCTTAACTGGATGAATGACCATCTAAACGATAAATCTTGGTTTGATTTTCAATTTACTCCAGCTTCTTTATTAATTGGTATGGGCGGATTTTTGATTGCTTTTCTACTGTATTTGAGAGTATCGGATACAGGTACGTACAGGTATGGGGAGGAACATGGATCAGCTCGTTTTGCGACAAGAGAAGAGTTGATGAGATTCCGAGACGAAGAATCTGAAAAGAATATGATTTTTACCCAGAACAGTCAGATGGGACTATTTAATAACCGCTTGAGCTTTGAAAATCAGATTAATAAAAATATTCTGGTGTATGGAGGTACAGGGGATTCAAAGACACGTAGTGCTGTAAAACCGAATATATTACAAGCTAACTCTAGTTTTGTAACTACAGATACTAAAGGGATTTTGATTCATGAAACAGGGAAATCACTTATAGAAAAAGGCTATAAGATGAAGATTTTTGATTTGATTACTTTCCTGAATTCAGATGGCTTCAACGTTTTTAGATATATTCATAATGAAATGGATATAGACCGAGTAGCAGAGGCAATTACAGAGTCTCTCAACAGAAATGGTCATGAAAGTGATCCTTTTTGGCCAGCAGCCAATAAACTCTTGATGCGTTCTCTAATTGGCTATCTTTATTTTGACGGTCAGCTCGATCACTATCTACCTAATTTAGGGCAGGTCACAGATATGATTCGAGAATTGAGACGGAATCATCCAGAGGCGGAGAGTCCAGTTGAATTAATGTTTGAAGACTTGGAGAAAAGGAGTCCAGGGAATTATGCCTGCAGGCAGTGGAGTTTATTTAATAAAAACTTTGATGGACAGACACGTGCTTCCGTCTACGCTATTTTTGCGACTACATTCTCAGTATTCGATCATGAACAGCTGAGAAAGATTATTGAAAAGGATACGCTGGAGATTGAAAAATGGAATATTGAGAAAACAGCAGTTTTTATTCATATTCCAGAAGTGGATCCAGCTTATCAGTTCTTATCTGCCCTTCTTTTTAGTACCATTTTTGATGTGCTAATAAAAACTGCAGATGCAGTTATATTAGGTGAGTATCCAACAAAGACTAAGGAAGATTTATTGCATCTACAGGTGTGGGCGGATGAGTTTGGTCAGATTGGGAAGATTCCTAATTTACCGCCAATTATCTCTGTTATTCGTTCACGAGAGATTTCTATCAAGATGATGGTGCAATCTCAAAGTCAGATTGAAGTATTGTACGGTAAAGAAAATACAAAGACGATTATCAATAACTGTGGTGCTATTCTTTATTTAGGCTCCAATGACTTAGATACGCTTAAGTACCTATCTGAGCGATCAGGGAAGCAAACTTTGAATGATCAGAATTATAGTGAGAGCAGAGGAAGAAATGCTAGCAGTTCTAAGCAGAACTCTAAAATTGGTCGAGAGCTGTTGACACCGCATGAGGTGGCTACGATTGGAACAACAGAAGCCCTACTCTTCCTATCCAAACAAAATGTTTTTCGAGATCAAAAATTTAACCTGGACACGCATCCAAGAGCTTACCTCTTAAGTAATGACCCGAATGATGACAACTGGTATCGATACAAGCGCTATCTGAGCGATATTGATGAGTGGAAAGACCAGGTTGGGGAAGAAAATGTTATTCATATTGGGATTAAGGAAGTTGAGGAAGTTCCTCTTAAAGTAAGTTAGGAAAGAAAGGAAACGAAATAGAATGAATACACTACCACAAAAACAATTTAAACGAATGAAGCGTGAAGTTGAGGAGGAAACTGCTCTAGGGATTGGTTATTTTGAGGGGATTTTAGAACATATCCCTTCTTACCCCCTATCTGAAGCAGTAAAAGAGTTGGCTTTATCTGGTTGGATTACTCCTCATACAGATGTCATTGATGTCCAGAATATGATTGTTACAGAATCCATAAAATGGATGAATTATCAAGATTTTAAAGAAGTTGCTCCCTATTTATTTTCATATCCTCGAGAGCAACGAGAGAAAGATTTATTGGTTCAACCAGTGAAAATCTCCAGAGAGTATTTTGAGGAATTAAAGGCCAATGCAGAAGAATTATTTCACTTGAAGCAAGACTTGCTTCAGGTTAATAATCAATTAGATGCTAGGATTCGGGAATTAGAGATGGGTCAGCTTCCCAATGGCGATCAAGTTATTGGAGTCGATCTAAAAACTGAGGAGGTATTGTTACTACGAACTCCAGAAAATGCTCAGGTTGAGGAGTGGGAGGTTCGTAAAGATGGCTTGATTACTGATTATCGTTCCAATTTTTCAGAATATGCTCAAATTGTAGATACTTTACTTGAAATGGAGAATCCAGAGATTGATACGATTCTCTATGAAGAAGTAATCAACTATTCTAAGAAAACTTGGCCAGATTCAGAACCAATTCAACTTCCAGAAAATATCAAGGGACTATTGAATCAAGAGGGCAAGCTTGATCCCTCATATTATCAAATAGCTCAGTTTGAAACAGTAAAACAAGCTTATATTTATGGGATGATTTCACCTAGTTTTCAGGAGCGTTTCCCTCATTATTCAGATTTCGTTAGGAACTATGTAGAAGATAGAGAACAATATGAGTTTTTCAACTATCGTACAGAAGCCGTCTCACTAGCACAGGAAATTCTAGTACCACGTTTAGGAGATATTAACCAGATTTTAGGAACGAATAACCAGGAGTTAATCGTTCAAGAGGTCGTTGGTTATTCTCAAGGTGAAAGCTGGGAACTAGCTTATTTACGGGATACAAAGACGGAAGATAGAGAATCCGTTCGATTCTATCTTGAAAGTGAGATTGGAGCTTGGTATAAGGGAAGTTTGACAGAGTTGGCTGTTATCCGCTTTGAGGATATTGATTTAGAGAAAGGATTTAATGGCCATCAGGAAGCAGTCTATCATATCGATGAGAACTTGTTAGTTCAGGATAAGCTAAAACAAGCCCAACTCCATTTTCCTGATTTAAAACGTTTTGTAGAAGCGGAAGAACTTGAGAGAGAACAGACACAAGATATAGTAGCAGAAAAAGAAGAACCAGAATTTTCATTGTAGAGGGACAACAGATGGTGTTAAGCAAAGAAGAAGCCAAAAGATTATCTATTATTTCTGTTGCAGAGCAACTAGGAATGGAGTTAAAGCGTACAGGAAGCTATAGTTATATCTGGACAGAGCACGATTCATTTGTAATTGATGCAAGAAAAAATGAATTTCACTGGAACTCAAGAACTGAATTTGGAGATGTCATTCAGTTAGTTCAAACCATACGAGGTGTTTCTTACAAGGAGGCGATGCATTTTTTAGAAACTGGAGAATTTAAGGAAGTCGATGTAGAAGCTCAGACGGCTTCAAAAGAGCCTTTTAGCTATCACTTGGAAAGATATGAGCGTCAGGATTTCAGCGCTTCTAGAAGCTATTTAAAGGCACAGAGAGGCCTTTCAGATGATACGATTAACTTCTTTACTAGCCAAGGGAGTATAGAGGAAGCAATCCGAAAAAAGGGAGACTATTTTGAGCCTGTGATTGTCTTTAAGTATAAGGACAACACAGGCTTTTTAGCTGGAGCGAGTCTTCAGGGAATAGTAGAGAATCGGGAGCACTATCCTGAACGTGGGCGTCTAAAACAAATTATGAGAAATTCAGACGGACAATTAGGCTTTTCAATTGATATTGGGAATCCTAAACGTTTAGTATTTGCGGAAGCTCCAATCGATCTAATGAGCTACTATGAGCTTCATAAAGATAGGCTTCAGGATGTTCGCTTAGTAGCTATGGACGGAGTAAAAGAAGGAATCATTAGTAGACGGTTTATGGAATTGTATGCAGAGATAAATGATAAATCCTATCAAGTCAATCAGAATACTGGGAAAGCTCTAGAAGTAGTCACTAGAACAACGAACTATTTTAAAGATGGTCAGCATCAGGATATGATTACCTTGGCTGTAGATAATGATATGGCTGGTCATAAATTTATAACTAGTCTGCAGGAAAAGGGGATTCCAGTACAGATTGCGATTCCACCTATCCTTCAGAGAGACCAGGAGAAGGAAGATTGGAATGACTTTCTGAAGGGAGGGAATAACACTCCTAAAGAGTTAGCACATGTTTATACAGTAGATGAAAAGTCCTGGCATTATCAGGGCTTTTTTGAGAAGGAAATAGCTCTTGGAAAAGCGCAAGAGCTAACTGCAGATGATGTAAAAGCCTTTGTGTCAGATAGACAATTGACAAGGGAAGAAGTCCGTCAAGAATATACAAGGATTGTCGTTCAAGAGAAAGAAAGGAAACATACTATGTTGGAAGTACATGAAGCAGGTACAGACTTTATCACCAAACTATGGAAGAAGAAAATCCCAGTTGTCGATGCAAAACCACCAAAACGTGAAGGTCAGGAGAAGACAGACTGGAATGATGCCTTGAGAACCCAGAATCAACAGTCATTAGTTGATTTATCAGCTGTATCGGTAGAAAATGAAAAATCNTTTAATAATCCATTAGAGCTAGTTTGGGAATTACATGGAAAATGGAGAGATGAATTAGCAGAAAAAATTCGGGAAGATTTAGGCATTAACTATGAACTACAGGCATGGCAATTTGAAAAAGAAATGTCACGATTTATAACGACTGATTTAGACAAGTTATTCGCAAAACGTACTAGATTGGAAAGGGATGCTTATTTTGCGGATAGTACGACGTCTATCAGAAAAGAAATTGATCGTTTAGATGCACAA
>NZ_RJPX01000044.1:0-14876 GCF_003944325.1 Streptococcus mitis
TGGAGACAGTAGTTGGGTCTTTTAGAATGGACTGTCCAATAGCTTTGAAGGTTTCACCGCGCTCTAAGCCCAGTTGGATATCATTACGGTCTGAAAGGGTAAGGTGTTTATGTTTTGTCATAGTGAGCCTCATTTCTAACTCAAACGTCTCATACTTAATTCCACCATAAAAATCCGTTTTAGACTAATTTCCACTTCGGCAAGTCAAGTGGAAGTTGCTTTGAGAAGTTACGCAATATAAAATAGAAATTGAAAAAAATAAATAGAAATTGAAAAAAATGCTAAAATTCGATATAATGGAGTGTTGAAAGGAATGGTAAAATCCAATGTAAAAATCATTCTTAGATATCGAAACAAGAAAAATAGAGAATCAAAGAAAGAGAACTTATGAATATTCAAGAAGAAATTAAGAAACGTCGTACCTTTGCCATCATCTCTCACCCGGACGCGGGGAAAACAACCATCACTGAGCAGTTGCTCTACTTTGGGGGCGAGATTCGTGAAGCTGGTACGGTTAAAGGAAAGAAAACAGGGACTTTTGCCAAGTCTGACTGGATGGATATCGAGAAGCAACGTGGGATTTCCGTTACTTCATCTGTGATGCAATTTGACTACGATGGCAAGCGTGTGAATATCCTCGACACGCCAGGGCATGAGGACTTTTCAGAAGATACTTATCGTACCTTGATGGCGGTGGATGCTGCGGTCATGGTGGTGGACTCTGCCAAGGGTATCGAGGCCCAAACTAAGAAATTGTTTGAGGTTGTGAAACATCGTGGCATTCCAGTCTTTACCTTTATGAACAAGCTAGACCGTGACGGTCGTGAGCCACTAGACCTCTTGCAAGAGTTGGAAGAAGTCTTGGGCATTGCTAGCTACCCTATGAATTGGCCAATCGGGATGGGGAAAGCTTTTGAGGGCTTGTATGACCTCTATAACCAACGCTTGGAGCTCTATAAAGGGGATGAGCGTTTTGCTAGTCTGGAAGATGGGGACAAGCTTTTTGCCAGCAATCCTTTCTATGAGCAAGTCAAGGATGATATTGAGCTATTAAATGAAGCTGGAAATGAGTTTTCAGAGGAAGCTATTCTGGCTGGAGAATTGACACCTGTCTTCTTCGGTTCAGCCCTGACAAACTTTGGTGTGCAGACCTTTCTTGAAACCTTCCTCAAGTTTGCTCCAGAGCCACATGGACACAAGAAAATAGACGGAGAAATTGTGGATCCTTATGACAAGGATTTCTCAGGATTTGTCTTTAAAATCCAAGCCAACATGGACCCTCGTCACCGTGATCGCATCGCCTTTGTCCGTATCGTATCAGGAGAATTTGAGCGTGGCATGAGTGTCAATCTGCCTCGTACTGGTAAGGGTGCTAAACTTTCGAATGTCACTCAGTTTATGGCTGAAAGTCGTGAGAATGTAACCAATGCCGTGGCAGGAGATATAATCGGAGTTTACGATACAGGAACTTATCAGGTTGGGGATACCTTGACAGTTGGGAAAAACAAGTTTGAGTTTGAACCGCTGCCAACCTTTACCCCTGAGATTTTCATGAAAGTTTCTGCTAAGAATGTCATGAAGCAAAAATCCTTCCACAAGGGGATTGAGCAATTGGTGCAAGAAGGTGCTGTTCAGCTCTATAAGAATTACCAAACAGGCGAGTACATGCTGGGAGCTGTAGGTCAACTCCAGTTTGAAGTCTTTAAGCACCGTATGGAAGGTGAGTACAATGCGGAAGTGGTCATGAGCCCGATGGGTAAAAAGACCGTTCGTTGGATTAAACCAGAGGACTTGGATGAACGGATGTCATCAAGTCGAAATATCTTAGCCAAAGACCGTTTTGACCAGCCAGTCTTCCTCTTTGAGAACGACTTTGCCCTTCGCTGGTTTGCGGACAAGTATCCAGATGTAGAGTTGGAAGAGAAGATGTAACTCAGTACCAACAATTGGAACTGAAGTTCCTAATTGTTGGACGCTAGCCGCTATTTTGCGGTCTAGCTAACTGCCTTACTAACTCATCGGCGAAAAATAATCGTTTTCGCCTCTTCGTGTCGTAATGTAAAAATTGTAAACCGCTATGGCGGCTTACCTAAACGCTTCACTAGGCAAAATCCACGAATGGTGTCGATTCGTAAAATTTTCCGTCGTAATGGCAAGGAAGCGAACTAGCTAACTGCCTTACTAACTACGTTTGGCAAATGGAATCGATTTACTAAGCCCTGTGTCGTAGTGTAACAATCGGCTTACCTAAATGCTTTGCCGTCATAATGGGAAGTAAGCTCCCTAAACATATGATGGGAATAAAAAAGAAATGAGACAAAGAATGAAAGAAGAGAAAAAAGCGATTGTCTTAGGTGCAGATAATGCTTATATGAATAAAGTTGAGACAACAATAAAATCCCTCTGTGTTCATCATGATAATCTTAAGTTTTATGTTTTCAATGATGACCTTCCGAGAGAATGGTTCCAATTGATGGAAAAAAGACTAGAGACTTTGAACAGTGAGATTGTGAATGTTCAGATTGACAGTAGTATTCTGAAAGATTATCGCCTACCCTTTGAGGGACTTTCTTACGCTGCCTTCTTTAGGTATTTTATCCCAAAGTATGTAAATGAGTCTCGTGTGTTGTATTTAGATTCGGATATTATCGTAAGAAAACCGATAGATGAGCTGTGGGACTTGGACTTGACAGATATCCCCTTAGCAGCAGTTAGAGATGATTTTTATACACATATTTTTAATTCTGGTTTTTTGTTAATCAACAATGACATGTGGAGAGCAGAAAATGTCACGCAAGACCTGATTGAGTTAACCAACCAATACCATCAAACAGATTATGGGGATCAGGGGATTTTGAATCGTCTCTTTGAGAATCGTTGGAAAGAACTAGAGCCTATCTACAATTTCATGGTAGGTATGGATACTATAGCTGATTTTTATGGAAAAAGTGACTGGTACCCACATGCTGAGTTACTGGAAGCTTCTGCAAAAATGATTCATTATACAGGTGAGAAACCTTGGCAACAAATTACGCTCAACCGTCTGAGAGAAGAATGGTGGTTTTACTATGGTTTAGAGTGGTCGGATGTCTTATTAAGGAAATTTTCCCTAGAGTCAGGCTATAGAGGACTGGTGAAAAAGGTACGAGCTCGTACAGCGGTTGTGACTATAACATTAGAGATGCCCCATCTAGAATTTCTTGTGAAGAATTGTCCAGACGTAGAGTTTCATCTTTTGGCGCCTACCAATTTTGCAGGATCTATTATGGCTCTTCAGGGATACACCAACGTAAGACTATATCCAAATTGCACGCTTTACAATGTAGATAGTGTTCTTTCCCAATTGGACTTCTATTTGGATATCAATGCTGGTCGTGAGATGTTTGATGTGATAAGTAAAGCTAAAGCAAGACAACTTCCTATTTTAGCATGGGATACAACGAATCGTGATACAGAATCATACAGCCAAATCGTCTCTGAAGAGAATCCTCAAGAAATGCTTGAACTCATTGAAAAGCTGCTATCGAAGCGATAGTCTTTAAGATTAGACAAAATCCATGTGGCATTAGTAACTATGAGAGATTGGTCTAGGAAATGTTACCTTCTTATTGGGAGTAAAAAGTATAGAAAGGGAATTGATGAATCAATTACAGGAAAATCAACTGGCTAAAAAAGCTATTATTTTATGCTTTGATAGGCCGTATTGTGAACAAGCTATTGTAACCATTAAATCTTTATGCGCGCATCAACGCGGATTACGAATATATGTATTTAATAAGGGGGATATTCCGCAAGAGTGGTTTGCTGCCCTTCAAGGATGGTTGAAGCCCTTTGATTCGGAAATTGTCAATATTCGTTTACCAGAGGAAGAGTTAGCGATGAGGCATTTTAATCTTCAGAATAGCGCCCATATATCTGCTACGAAATTTTTGATTTATTATATCGCAGACTATGTTAAGGAGGATATAGCGCTTTACCTAGACTGTGATCTTATCGTAACAGGAAATGTGGTTCATCTTTTGGACTATGATTTAGATGGTTATTACATAGCGGCGGTTAATGATAGTGAACTGGATCCTAGAACAAATAAGGATGTTGAATGGGAACTAAACTCGGGTGTGATGCTTGTTAATATCAAACGCTGGAAACGAGAAAATGTTCGCGATTGGTTGTTAAACTTATCTGAGGAACACTATAAAGAAGTAAGAAATGGTGAACAGTCTATTATGATTATGGCCTTTGGTCAAGAATGGTTACCGCTTGATGATACCTATAATTTTTTTGTAGGATATGATGTTTATGATAAAAGTGAATATAGACTTTCTCGTACAAGGTTAGTGGATAATCAATTACCTTTAGTGCTACATTATATAGGTGGCGAAAAGCCGTGGGGAACGATGAGCCGTAACCGATTTACTAGTCTATGGTGGTTTTACTATGGCTTGGACTGGTCAACGATTTTAAATACTCATCTATTTAACCTAGCCTTGTCAGAATATAATCACTCAATACTTCGTCCGAGATTAGTAGTTTTTACTACTGTTGAGGAATTAGAATGTTTAGACGAGCTTGTTCAGAGTTTACCTGAGTGTGATTTCGATATTTTTGCCCCAACTATGATGAGTAATGTTTTACTAGCTTATGGCCAGTATCCCAATGTTCACTTTTATCAAAGCTCTTTTAATCCGATAAAGTATGACAATGTATTAGAGACTGCACTAGCAGTGCTAGATATTAGCCAAGGAATGATCTGGCAAGACCCTATGGATATTGCATTGAAACTGAAGGGAGCAGTCCTTGCTTTCCCTCAGACCAATCATGTTGGAGAACAGGCACAAGTTTGTGAAACATCACAACTAATGGTGGATCAAGTAAAACAGCTGATAGCAGATAAGAAACATTTGAATATACTTTAGCCTATCGATAATCAGAGTCTAGCTATGAAACTCGGTGAACTCAAAAAATCCTTATGTTTATAGAACAAAAAAAATTGCTCTTAATTATAAATATGAAAAAAGGACTGTTCTGCTAATCAGAATGTCCTTTTTGTTCACAGTAGATTTGAATGATATTGTCAAGTAGCGTTTTATACTTATTCGAAATCAAAGAGTAACAAAAATGGTCAACTATTTGTTCTAATACTCTTCGAAAATCAAATTCAAACTACGTCAACGTCGCCTTGCCGTACTCAAGTACAGCCTGCGGCTAGTTTCCTAGTTTGCTCTTTGATTTTCATTGAGTATAAATCTATTAATTAGCATTTCAGTCTTATCTTAAGTCTAAAATTAGTATTTTGAGCTGTGCGACATAAGTATATACATTGGAATTTCTATCTCTTATAACCTCTACTGTATTTTAGTAAAGTAATGAAAGAGTTTTTAGTTTAGACTTTGATATATATGTATCGAAAGTCAAAAAAAGTAAAAAACTGATCATCTTAATGAAGACTTATGATATGTATCGCTTTAAGAGTTCATTTAAGGCCTCTATGAATGCAGTAATGTGTTGCTCAAAAACGTAACTTTAAGGAGAATATAAAAGAGATATTTCCATGATAGAACGTATATCTAAACTGTAAAAGCAAGTATTGAGACAAGATAAAATATAAAAATATGATAAAATATTAAATCGAGAATGAAAAAGCATAAAAAACAAATCAAGTTTTTATAAAATTTTTTGGGAATTTCTATTAAAATTTTGTAACAAAAATTTAATATTTCTCAATTTAATAATATAAAAACGTTTAAAAACTTAATTTCAAAGTCAAAAAAGGGCTTGGAATAATACTTTTAAGTGTATTTATAAAAATACGTGCAAATAACAAAAATATAAATGCAAATTACTTTTTTTTTTTTAGGCAAAAACGTTTTGTATACTGTTGAAAAAATTGACCTTAAAATGTATAATATAGTTTGGTATTTTATGACAAAATCCACATAAAAATGAATGGAAAGGAATCTAAAAATATGTTTTTTAGACGCCAAAACGGTGAATATAGAGAGACGGATCGTGTGACCCGTTTCAAATTGATCAAGTCTGGTAAGCATTGGTTGCGTGCCTCGACCTCTCAATTTGGACTCTTTAAAGTTTTACGAGGCGGTGTAGACGCTGCTCAAGTTGTGACAGAGGTTGTGGAAGAACATAGCTCAAGTACTCTGACAGGCTTGGACATCCTGAGAGGAATAGCGGCAGCGGGAACGGTGCTTGGGGGAGCGATGGCTACCCAAGGACATGTATATGCAAATGAGAATGTAACGGTTGAAAAAGAAGTGGGAGGAGAAAAACCTCTTGCCTTGAGAGATTCAGCGGTTCTAGGAACAGTAAAAGATAAGACAGAAGAAGGAGCTACAGCCTCTACTCAGTCAACTACTACTGGTCAGTCAGAATCAACCTCTGCTAGTCAGTCTCAAAGTGTATCAGAGAGCGCTAGTCAGTCTCAAAGTGTATCAGAAAGTGCAAGTCAATCCTTAAGTGAATCGGCTTCTCTAAGTGAATCAGCTAGCCAATCAGCAACAATTTCTGAATCAAGCAAGCCTGCAACTGCAGAATCCGTAGCCACAGCTTCTTCAGAGACTGTTGCAAATAGTACAACTTCTACTCGTAAGGAAGAGCCATCTGCAAATACAGTTCTTACGGATGCTATCAATCGTAACTTGAATGCGATTGCTCATATTGGTCAGAGCCTAGATAAACCTACTTCTGTAGAAAATAGTTTAACGACAGCAACAACAGATGCAGCAGTTGCAGCATCTGCAAATGAAACGGTAACAAAAAAAGCTGAAGAAGATCGTAAAAAACTTTCTAAGATTTCAGCATCTATGGGTGAATTCCTAGCTAAGTCTATTGGTTTGCCAAATACAGATGCAGCAGTTGCCAAGGTTAATGATGCCGTAACAGCTATCGAAGAAGCTCTTAAAAATCCAAATGCTGATCTGACAGCAGTTATCAAGCAAGCCAGAACAGCTGAAGCTTCTATTGCAAATGCGGTTCAACGTGCTACAAATGGAAAACGTAGTGCCTTGAATGGTAAGCAGATGGAACAGGGAGTTGGTTTCAGAGAAGTTGCGCCTGAAAATAGAAATCAAAACTTTGAAACCTCAACAGTTGGATATGTAGTATCGAAATCTGATGCGACTGCCCATAACTCTAAGGCTACTATCTATAAAGAAGGAACTTTCCTTTATGCGACTGAAGGAAGACAGGGAAATGAGCAGGCACCAGGAAGAAGCAATATTGCTACTCGTGTTTTGGTTCAAGACATTAAAAAGAATGTCTACATGAAAGCAACTCGCTCGGGTCAAACAACGAACTGGGAAGTTATTTTCAACGAGGGTGGAGAACCACACGATAATCCATATTTCTACTTTACTGTACCAAAAGGTCACACCATTACACAAATGAACTTCTATCAAAAAGATAGAGCAAGTGGAGCATGGAATCTTTTGGGTACTGGTAATAGAGATGATGCATTCCGTAAAAATAGTAAGCAAGGTGACATGCGTTGGGCCGTGGGGAATGCCGATAATAACGGTGGCTCCTTCTACTATAACGATGCCAGTGGTGTTGGGCCAGGCGGTGTCGGAAAAGGAAGTCTAACGTCTTTGGATGACTTTGCTCATAGAGACCCAGCGGTATTTTACCAAACAGATAAAATACCAGATTCTGTGAAAAAAGCAGGTGATTTTGCTTTCCAAACAATCCAAGATGCAACTAAAAACATCTATGCTATTCACCCTAGAGGTTCTGCTCGTCTAGAAGGATACCGTATCACGTATACAACGACAAGTCCTGTAGGTACGAAAGACTACTATATGGCTGGTTTCCGTTCTTTGGAAAACTCACGTCATAGAAACTTCATGCAGATGAACGGTTCTCAAGAACGTTATTATTTGCAATTGAAGAACGGTGTGCCAAATACCTTCCTAAAATGGGGTCGATTGAACGATCTTACCAGACCTAGTGGTCTTAATCAGATAGCAGAGGTTTATGACCGAGTAGATGGAAGAAAAACGGAAATCTCTAACGCAGCAGTTGACTATGCTATTAATGGACGTAATGAAAGTAGCGCTACTATCCAGTATAACGCGAATGAACGTTCTGGTATTAATCTTTCAAAAGGGAACTACACTTTAAGAGCAAATGTTCAAGGAGTTAGTGGTACTTATGATATTCCTTTCCGTATTGTAACCCAGGCAGATGTCTTTGAACCTGTCATTAATGAGGGACTTGTTTCAACTCAAATCGCTAAGGGTACACATCTACGTGACGCGGCATCAGTTATTCAAGGTTTTGACAATGTATCGTCAACTGTTGATAGATTTGCGATGCCAGATGATATGGACGGGTACAAAACACAAGTAAACCAAAGTAATAGTGGGGCGGCAGTTCTACCAAATACCAACCATGTTCGTTCTGGACAAAGCAATTCTCTTTCTAATTTAAATGTAACTTCTGTAAACTGGGTAGGGAATGATAGAGAGTTCGGTACAGGCAATAATGAAGAAATGGCTGTCAAAGCAACTGTTAATGGGAAAACAGTCTACCTAACCTTGCCTGAAACAATGGATAAGAGTAAGTTGGGTTCAATCCTGACAGATGCTGAAAAACGAGAAGTCTTGAACAGTCATGGTTTGACTAATGCAACCTTTGCAACTGGTAAAGTCGGATTGACAAAACAAATCCAAGTTATCTATAAAGATAATGAGGGCAGAGACTCTATTGATACGAAAGATGTTTTCTTCGAGAATGTCGTAAAAGAGAGAACACCAGTAGCTCCTCAAATTGATACACCAGTTGATGGTAGTGTCACAATCACTCCACAAGCAAATACTGACCGCATGAAGGTTTCTTATACTCCTTCAGATGCCAATGCTCCTACTAATTTCAGTGTAAATAAAGTTGGTAATCAGTGGCAAACGACGGATACACTTCCATCAGGAGTAACGCTTAATTCAAGTAATGGTGTGGTCTCTATTGCAGAACCAGAAGTGAAAGACCTTAGTCGTGTTACTGCAACAGGCTACAACTTCAACTCTGACGGAGCGACATCTAATGGAACAGCCCTAGCACCAGATACAGTTGTTCCAACTATCAAAAATATCACTGCTAATAAAGGCGCAACGATTGAAGGGCACAAGATTATCGTTTACCGTGAAGAAGCCTTTGATGTTGATGTCAACTTGACGGATAACAGCGGTAAGTTGGAAAAAGTCAAGGTAGATGATAGACAGACAACGACCTTTGATTTATCAACTTCTTTTGCAGTGAGAAATGAAGCACGCATCACAGATCCTTCAAAAGGAACCAATGTTGCCTTTACAGATAAAAGCAATAACTTGGGACGTGCTGGAAATGCAACAGACGCTAGTCCCTACAAGGTAAATATTGCAGGTCAAGTTGGTAGGGGTCAAACTGTCGCTGACAATGGTTCAACAGGATGGACTCGTTATATTTCTGGATATGATGCTTCTAGTTTAACCAATAATAATGCTGCTAATAACGATACAAACAATGCTTATGTCCGTATCGAGGTTCGTAAGCAGTCAGATAAGTATGTTCCTGCAGCTGCTACAAACGCTACACTGGACTTGCAAGCAAATGGTCAACTATCAGCCTACCAACCAGCAGAAGCATACATTACCAATAAATCTGCCTTGCCAGCAAAGGGGACAACTCCTGGAACTGCAATTAGCTACGCATGGAAGAATGGAGAAAATCCAACAGTTTCTAACGGACGCTTGACACGTACAGTTGTAGTAACCTATCCAGATGGTTCGACGGATGATGTGCCAGTTAACTTTACTGTAACTGATAATGTGGCACCGAAAGTGCAAGTCCAAGGTTATGATTTGCCAACCGCAGAACCAACCAACCCTCTATTTACTGTTTACAGAGGTGCAAACTTCAATCCAATGCTGAAAGCATGGGATAACTCTGGTAAAGTAACAAGTCTCAATATAGAAAATCTTCCTAGAGGAGTGGTGACGACTGGCTTTAACCAACAAACAGGTAAGACAGAGTCAAATAAATACTCAAATCGTCAGTTTTCAGGTAATGTTGCTAGTGACCAAACGCTCGGTGTGCATACAGCTAAGATTCATGCATCTGATGGTAGCAATACAGCAACTTACTACATGAAATATCGTGTGGTTGATGTAGTTAAGAAAAATCTTCCTAATAACAATGAAGTTTTGACTAACGTGAATACGCAACTTGGGGATGCCCATAATTATCTGGCGACTACAAATAATGGAACAGTCCAAGATGATACCTTCTTCCCACCAGGTATGAACTTTGAGTGGACTGGTAGTAATGGCGCGGCAATAAATGCTAATGAAACACTTAGCAATCCAGGTACATACACTCGTATCGCCAAGGCGGTCTTCCCTACAGACACCAAGAACCAAAATAGTGAAACCCGTACAACTTTTGCGGTTGATAAACAACAAACGGTTGTATTTAAGGTGAAACCATCAGCTCCAAGCGGTGATGTAAACAGTCAAAATGGTAATATTACGATTACACCAAAGGCAAGTGAGACAACCACTAACCGTGTCAGCGTAACCTATACGCCTACAGGACAGACAGCGCCTAGAACGATCGAAGCACAGAAAAATAACGGAAGATGGACGATTCCAGGTGCTCCTATAGGAGTGACAATCGATCCAAACACGGGTGTAATCACTCTTCCAGATAGCCTTGTTAAAGATGGTACAGATGTGACTTCTAGAGCAACTGCGGATGGTGTTACTAGTGATACTGACACAACACGTGCAATCGCAGTTGATACTACGCCACCAGTTATCAAAACATTTAAAAATAATGAAACAACTGAGACTACAAGATTTACTGTAACAGCAGGAGAGCCACTCTCTGATACAGATATCCAACTTAGTGTAACGGATGCAGGTGTAGGGGTCAAAGAAGGCTATCCAACAGTAGCTAATCTTCCAAAAGGTCTTCGTTATGAAAATGGTAAAATCGTAGGAACACCAGCTGTAGATCAAAAAGGGAAAACACTGAATACTAGGATTGCTGCACAGGATAAGAAAAATAATCCAGCAACCAAAGATATTGCCATCACTGTTCAAAGTCAAGCGGATAAGTATAGACCAGCAGCCAAAAACCAAACGGCAGATGGTGTTGGTAAATTCTATGCTGTTCAAGGCGAGACAGACTTGTCCCAACAAGATCCAAGAGACTTCCTTTCAGGTGATATCCCATCTAGTGCAACTGTAGCATGGAAAAATGTTGCAGACCAAACAGTAACTGACCCTACAACCAATAAAGTTGTACCGAAAGTATCTGAAGATGCAACAAACAAAACAGCTACTCTAGTCGTGACCTATGCAGACGGTTCGGTAGACGAAGTCAACTACAAGTATGATGTTTACAAAAAACTAGAAACCTACACAGAACACGGTTTAACAGGAACCTTCTACTCAGTATATGGCAAGACCAATAGACTGGGAGGTTTGACAAGTCAATATGTGAAGATTGGTGATTTACCAAGAGGAACGAAATGGGCCTACACTTACCAACGTAACAATGAAGGGGAACTAATCAACACAGGCTACAACAGTACCAACCTTGGTAATATCTGGCAACACGAGGATAAAAATGGAGTTCCAGGACGTCCTCACAGAACGACCTACACAGTCAATGCTCAATATCCTAATGGGCGTTTTGGAGCAGTGACGACAGAAAATCCTGCTTTGACATCTTCTGCTTCCTTTACCTTCAATGATTTCAAATACCAAGCAAAACAGGTATATGAGACTACTGTTGGTGATGTGGATTCCCTCAGATATATTATCGATGATGCCAAACAAGCTGTTGAACCAACCCCACAATCTCCAACTGCACCTGAAGCGACAACATTTACTTGGAGAGGTGGGAAAGATCAGCTAGTGACAGAGATTGCCACTCCAGGTATCTATGCTCACCGTGTAGATGTAGCCTTACCAGATGATTCAAGTCCAAACAGAAGACACGAAGACGATCCTCAGGTCCTCATCAAGGTCAAACCACAAGCACCAACTATCAAGGCTGATACAGTAACAGAAAAAGGTGGCTTGCCAGGCCAAGCAATCACGGTAGAAAATGCCATTCCTGGTGCAACGGTCAATATGACTGTCGCTGGAGTAGCGCTTGCTCCGAAAACAGCTAATCCAGATGGAACAGTAACCTTTACTAAGGAAGAATTGGCAGCAGTATATGCAGCAAATAATGGTGTTCTTCCACAGGGAACCAACAATGTAACAGTGACTCAGTCAGTTAACAAATCAAATCCTGCTAATAACAATCAGTTAGAGCCTTTGGTATCAGATGCTGCGACTGCAAGTATCACTGGTGAACGAGTTGCACCGCTTGTTAAGAGCAACACGGTTAAGGTATGGGATAAGGCAACCAATACATGGAAAGAACTGACACCAGTAACTGAAAACGGTTGGCCTACATATACCTTCTATGCAGGTGATAAACTTCAATTTGAAACGAAATTTACTGATAACAGTGGTAAGGTTGTATCATCTGAGGTTCGTATAGGAGACAACACAGGTAAAGTAACTACGAATATTCTGGATGGTCAATGGGGTACGACAACAAATACCATGATTTCTGGTGCTACTACCGCAACAGAAGATAGTCCAGCGACCGTAACAAATGTAACAAATGAAGGATCAATTAAACCAAATCTTGCCTATCGAGATTGGAGTATCACTCGTTCGATTACAGCGACCGATGCTCAGAATAACACTTCGGAGTTAGGTTCTACATTCCGTCTTAAACAAGGAAAACTGAGCGACAAGAACGCTAGTCTCAACCCAAGTCGTCTACTTAAAGTAGCGAATACAGATAGCCTTACTGAGCAAGACCAAACAGATATTAAGGCAGCAATTCGCACAGCGCATGATACAAGGGATGCTAAGGAAGCTGAGCGAATTCAAGATATTAGCATCCAAAATGGTGTTGTAAGGGTTACCTACAAGGATACGACAACACGTGATATCTCTGTTACAGACGTAGCTGTTTCCTTGAAGACGCCTGTTATTCAAAACATGACTGAGAAAGGTGGATTACCAGATCAGTCAATTACGATTACAGATGTTAAACCAGGTGCAACTGTAACCTTGAACGTTACCGAAGGAAATGCGACACGTTCATACACCAAGGAAGTTCCTGAAGGGGCAACAGAAGTTACATTTGGTAAGACAGACTTGGCTAACGAATATGACGCTAATGGTTTGTTTACTAAGAATGCGACCTTGACTGCTACCCAATCAGTTCCAGCAGGCGCAAACACAACTGACACCTTTACTTCAGAAGTTGGAAATGGTTCAATTACCAAAGAAAATCAAGCTCCAGAAGTTACATATACTCTTGAAATTAAGGATGCGACTGGTCAGTGGGTTCCAGCACCTAAGAAGACAATCATCCAAGGGCAACCAGATGGTTATGAAATCTTTGCTGGAGATGAATACCGATTTGTAGCTACTGCTAAAGATAACAGTGGTAAAATCAATAAATTCCTAGTTTCAGATAATAGACAAAAACAAACAAACTTCTTAGACTCTAGATTTGCATCAGGTGGATTGCTAGAGGGTGCAAACGTTCAGAAACCTACCTTCGAAGGTCCAGTTAAAGATGCTACAGAAACCAATCCTGCTACTGTAGAAACAACGGGTGTATATAATTCAGACCAAACTTGGGTACGTGGTAGTGGTTTAACAACAACGACTCCTGAGTATACAGCAAACCGTTGGACGCGTAGATTTATCACAAGAGACACGAATAGTAACGAAGCACAAACAGAAATCTTTATCGTTGCTCAAGGTAAATTGAGAGATAAATTCCCAGCTGTTACACCTCCGACAGTACCAGTAACCAATGCAACTGCCTTGACTGAAGAGGATAAGAAAGCTGTCATTGCTGCGGTGAAAGCTTCAAACCCTGAAGTTGCAAATCGTATTAAAGCGGGAGATGCTGGCTATAGCATATCTTCAGACGGTATTGTAACCATTACTTATAAAGATGGTACGCAGAATACGGTGAAACCAACTGTATCAGATGTGATTTACAAATCAATGTCTGCAAGTGCTTCAACTAGCCTATCAGCTTCTCTTGCTTACTCAGAGTCAGCTTCAACAAGCAACTCAGTGAGTGAGTCAGCATCTAAACTTACNTCAGAGTCAGCTTCAACAAGCAACTCAGTGAGTGAGTCAGCATCTAAAGTAGCTTCAGAGTCGGCTTCAACAAGCAACTCAGTGAGTGAGTCAGCATCTAAACTTACATCAGAATCAGCTTCAACAAGCAACTCAGTAAGCGAATCAGCATCTAAACGTGCTTCAGAAGTAGCTTCACAATCAGCTTCAACAAGCAACTCAGTGAGTGAATCTGCATCTAAACGTACCTCAGAGTCAGCTTCAACAAGCAACTCAGTAAGTGAGTCAGCGTCTAAAGTAGCTTCAGAGTCAGCTTCAACAAGCAACTCAGTGAGTGANTCNGCATCTAAACNTACCTCAGAGTCAGCTTCAACAAGCAACTCAGTGAGTGAGTCAGCATCTAAACTTACCTCAGAGTCAGCTTCAACAAGCAACTCAGTGAGTGAGTCAGCATCTAAAGTAGCTTCAGAGTCNGCTTCAACAAGCAACTCAGTAAGCGAATCAGCATCTAAACGTGCTTCAGAAGTAGCTTCACAATCAGCTTCAACAAGCAACTCAGTGAGTGAGTCAGCATCTAAACTTACCTCAGAGTCAGCTTCAACAAGCAACTCAGTNAGTGANTCNGCATCTAAAGTAGCTTCAGAGTCNGCTTCAACAAGCAACTCAGTAAGTGAGTCAGCNTCTAAACNTACNTCAGAGTCAGCTTCAACAAGC
>NZ_RJPX01000045.1:0-14061 GCF_003944325.1 Streptococcus mitis
AATCAGTCATACAATTCCAGGAACAGAGCTACAGGAACAGAGCTAGTAAACCAAGACTTCGAACTAGTGAAACCAACCGACAAAGTTCCAGTCAAAGACACAGCCCACTTAACTCCAGAAGAGAAGAAACAAGTGGCAGATAAAGTCAAAGACAAGAACCCAGGTAAGGAAGTAACAGTAGGCGACGATGGAACAGCAACAGTGACAGATCCAAGAACAGGAATCAGTCATACAATTCCAGGAACAGAGCTAGTAAACCAAGACTTCGAACTAGTGAAACCAACCGACAAAGTTCCAGTCAAAGACAAATCCCACTTAACTCCAGAGGAGAAAAAACAAGTGGCAGACAAAGTCAAAGACAAGAACCCAGGTAAGGAAGTAACAGTAGGCGACGATGGCACAGCAACAGTGACAGATCCAAGAACAGGAATCAGTCATACAATTCCAGGAACAGAGCTAGTAAACCAAGACTTCGAACTAGTGAAACCAACCGACAAAGTTCCAGTCAAAGACAAATCCCACTTAACTCCAGAAGAGAAGAAACAAGTGGCAGATAAAGTCAAAGACAAGAACCCAGGTAAGGAAGTAACAGTAGGCGACGATGGAACAGCAACAGTGACAGATCCAAGAACAGGAATCAGTCATACAATTCCAGGAACAGAGCTAGTAAACCAAGACTTCGAACTAGTGAAACCAACCGACAAAGTTCCAGTCAAAGACACAGCCCACTTAACTCCAGAAGAGAAGAAACAAGTGGCAGATAAAGTCAAAGACAAGAACCCAGGTAAGGAAGTAACAGTAGGCGACGATGGAACAGCAACAGTGACAGATCCAAGAACAGGAATCAGTCATACAATTCCAGGAACAGACTTAGTGAACCAAGACTTTGAACCAGTAATACCAGCTGATAAGATTCCAGTAAAAGATCCTGATAACTTAACACAAGAAGAACAGGATAAAGTAAAAGAATCAGTTGAAAAAGCTAATCCAGGTAAAAAAGTAACAGTAGATAAAACTGGAAAAGTTACAATAACTGATCCAAATACTGATATAAGTCATGAGATACCAGGAGAAAAATTAATAACTCTTGTTCCACCAGTTGTTGATATTCCTGAATATACAGCTCCAATAGGAACAACAGGTGTTGATGAAAATGGAAATCTTATTGAACCTCCAATTAAGCATCAAACTAAACTTATCATCACTAAATGGGTTGATGAAAAAGGTAACGAGCTAAAACCAGCAGATGCAAAAGCACCAAAAGTTTTAGGTGAAGCGAACGAAGCATTTGAACATGGTGAAATTGAAGGGTATGTATTTGTAAGAACAGAAACTAAAGGTGATGTTGTAACTCACGTCTTCAGAAAAGTGAGCCAAGTTAGACCAACAGGTGACGGTCAACAAAGACCAGCTACTCCATCTGACGTTACAAATTCTAGACAGAATACTGCTAACCCTGCTGAGGTGCCAGCTACTCAACCTACTGAACAACCAAGTCAAACAATTGAAGTACCTGCTCAATTGCCGCATGAAGTGTCTGAAACGAATTCTCAACCGCAAGCAGTATTGCCAAATACTGGTACACAAGAAGACCGTGCTACAGGTGCATTAGGAGTTCTCTCTCTTCTTGGCGCATTTGGTTTGCTATTTGCCAAAAAGAAAAAAGACGATGAAGAGGAAGCATAAATAGATGATCTCATCTGATCCTTAGTAGCTTTCCCTACATAAAGTCTTTGGAAATCAAAAAGAACTAGAAAACTCACTCATTTGTGAGAACTCTAGTTCTTTTTTTGTATTTCATAAACATTTCATATTTGGATTTTATAATAGTCTTACAAATATGGAGGTGACAAATGAATCCAATCCAAAGAGCTTGGGCTTATATCAGCAGAAAACGACTGAGAAGTTTTATTTTATTTCTGATTTTATTTGTCCTTTTAGCAGGAATTTCAGCCTGTTTGACTCTAATGAAGTCCAACAAAACAGTAGAAACCAATCTTTACAAATCACTCAATACTTCTTTTTCTATTAAGAAGATAGAAAATGGACAGACCTTCAAGTTGTCAGACCTAGTATCTGTAAGCAAGATTAAGGGACTGGAAAATGTCTATCCCGAACTCGAAACGGTCGCAAAACTGAAAGACAAGGAAGTAGTGAGTGGTGAGCAGAGCGTAGAACGTGATGATTTGTCAGCAGGGGACAAGAACTTGGTTAGCTTAACAGCTCTTGAGGATTCATCCAAGGATGTCACCTTTACCAGTTCGGCTTTCAATCTAAAAGAAGGTCGTCACCTTCAAAAAGGGGATTCAAAGAAAATTCTTATCCACGAAGAGTTGGCTAAGAAGAATGGTCTTTCCCTTCATGACAAGATTGGCTTGGATGCTGGACAGTCAGAATCTGGAAAAGGGCAAACAGTAGAGTTTGAGATTGTCGGAATCTTTTCTGGTAAAAAACAAGAGAAATTCACGGGCTTGTCTTCTGATTTCAGTGAAAACCAAGTCTTTACAGACTATGAAAGTAGCCAGACACTTTTGGGAAATAGTGAAGCCCAAGTCAGTGCAGCTCGCTTCTATGTAGAAAATCCTAAGGAAATGGACGAACTCATGAAGCAGGTGGAAACCTTAGCTTTAGAAAGTCAAGGTTACCAAGTCGAGAAGGAAAACAAGGCTTTTGAACAAATCAAAGACTCAGTTGCAACCTTCCAAACCTTCCTGACCCTCTTCCTTTATGGGATGTTGATAGCCGGAGCAGGAGCCTTAATTTTGGTTTTGTCTCTCTGGTTGAGAGAACGAGTCTACGAAGTGGGGATTTTACTTGCACTTGGAAAAGGCAAAAGCTCGATCTTCCTACAGTTCTGTTTAGAGGTAGTTTTGGTATCTCTAGGAGCTTTGCTTCCAGCATTTGTTGCTGGAAAGACCATCACATCCTATCTACTCCAAACTCTACTAGCAAGTGGAGATCAGGTAGCCCTACAAGACACGCTAGCCAAAGCAAGCAGTTTATCAACCAGCATCCTATCTTTTGCAGAATCCTATGTTTTTCTAGTCCTGCTTAGTTGCTTGTCTGTAGCCCTTTGTTTCCTATTTTTATTTAGAAAATCGCCTAAGGAAATTTTATCATCTATTAGTTAAGAAGGAGAAATCATGACTTTATTACAATTACAAGATGTTACCTACCGTTATAAGAACACTGCTGAAGCAGTCCTATATCAGATCAATTATCATTTTGAACCCGGGAAATTTTACAGTATCATTGGTGAGTCGGGAGCAGGAAAATCCACTCTCTTGTCCCTCCTAGCTGGTCTAGATAGTCCTGTTGAAGGTTCGATTCTTTTCCAAGGAGAGGACATTCGTAAGAAGGGATATTCTTATCATCGCATGCACCATATTTCCTTGGTCTTTCAAAATTATAACTTGATAGATTATCTTTCTCCACTGGAAAATATCCGCTTGGTCAACAAAAAGGCAAGCAAGGATACACTTCTTGAGCTTGGTTTGGATGAAAGTCAGATTAAGCGGAATGTTCTCCAGTTATCAGGTGGTCAACAACAACGTGTGGCTATTGCTCGCAGTTTGGTTTCGGAAGCTCCAGTTATTCTAGCTGATGAGCCAACAGGAAATCTGGACCCTAAAACTGCTGGAGATATTGTCGAACTGCTCAAATCACTCGCACAGAAAACAGGTAAATGTGTGATTGTCGTCACCCACAGCAAAGAAGTGGCACAAGCGTCAGATATTACACTTGAGTTGAAGGATAAGAAACTGACTGAAACTCGCAATACTAGTAAATAATATGAGCTTTTCTGTTAGAACTATAAGAAAGCACAAAATCTAGAAAGGGAACCTATGTTACACAACGCATTTGCCTATGTTACAAGGAAGTTTTTCAAATCGATTGTTATCTTCCTGATTATTCTCCTCATGGCGAGCTTGAGTTTGGTTGGCTTGTCAATCAAGGGAGCTACTGCCAAGGCTTCTCAGGAGACCTTTAAAAATATCACCAACAGCTTCTCCATGCAAATCAATCGTCGCGTCAATCAAGGAACGCCACGTGGTGCTGGGAATATCAAGGGTGAGGATATCAAAAAAATCACCGAAAACAAGGCCATCGAGTCTTATGTTAAACGCATCAACGCTATCGGAGATTTGACTGGATATGACCTGATCGAAACGCCAGAAACTAAGAAAAATCTAACACCTGACCGTGCTAAACATTTTGGAAGTAGCTTGATGATTACTGGTGTTAATGACTCCTCTAAAGAAGACAAGTTTGTCTCTGGTTCTTATAAGTTGGTCGAAGGTGAGCACCTAACCAACGACGACAAGGATACGATTCTCATGCATAAGGACTTAGCAGCTAAACACGGCTGGAAAGTTGGAGATAAGGTCAAACTGGACTCAAATGTCTACGATGCAGACAATGAAAAAGGTGCCAAGGAAACAGTTGAAGTGACAGTCAAGGGACTCTTTGATGGTCACAATAAGTCGACAGTAACCTACTCACAAGAACTCTATGAAAACACAGCTATCACAGACATCCATACGGCTGCTAAACTTTATGGATACACGGAAGACACAGCTATTTATGGGGACGCAACCTTCTTTGTAACTGCGGACAAGAATTTGGATGATGTCATGAAAGAGTTGAATGGTATCAGTGGTATCAACTGGAAGAGCTACACACTGGTGAAGAGCTCCTCTAACTACCCAGCTCTAGAGCAATCCATCTCTGGCATGTACAAGATGGCCAACCTCCTCTTCTGGGGCAGCTTGAGCTTCTCAGTTCTTCTCCTTGCCCTCTTGCTTAGTCTTTGGATCAATGCCCGTCGCAAGGAAGTGGGCATCCTCCTCTCTATCGGTCTCAAGCAGGCAAGTATCTTGGGGCAATTCATCACTGAATCTATCTTGATTGCCATCCCTGCTCTTGTTTCTGCTTACTTCTTAGCTACTTACACAGCGCGTTCAATCGGAAATACTGTTCTTGCCAATGTCACTTCAGGTGTTGCCAAGCAAGCCAGCAAGGCTGCTCAAGCCTCTAACCTTGGTGGTGGTGCAGAAGTAGATGGCTTTAGCAAGACTTTGTCGAGCCTAGATATTTCCATTCAGACATCAGACTTTATCATCGTCTTTGTTCTTGCCTTGGTTCTAGTGGTTCTTGTTATGGCGCTTGCTTCAAGCAATCTCCTTAGAAAACAACCAAAAGAACTTCTGCTGGATAGCGAATAAGTTTGAAAAAATTAGTCTGGAATAGAGATTGCATCTTGTGTTTCTATTCAAGAATAGTGAATAGAGAATGACTATTTAACAATTCAAAATAGAGCCGAAAGTAGTGGTAAAAATCATTACTTTCAGTTGCTTTCTTTGTACTTTCTCTGGAGGATGTGATATACTGAAATCGTGGAGTTCGGTGAAAGGAAAATTTACAATTTCTATATTCAAATATGCATAAAAATTTATTCATAATTTGTTTTTAAATAAATAGAAAACTTGTAGATACCTATCCAAACTGAAAAGGTAAACGAGCCCGCTGTAGCTGAGTTTGCCTTTTAAAAATATAAAAATAGTGAGGAAAACAATGAGACAAACAAATGTTAGAGGGACATTATCCCTACGTGGCTTTAGAAAATTAAGAACTGGTGCAATTGTTGCGACAGGTGTGATTTTATTGGGGTTGGGCTTTTTAGCTCCAACTGTTTCAGCTAATGAACAAGATGGTGTTTGGGTAGCCAGAACAGTTGCAGACGTAAAAGCTGATATTCAAAATATAAACAATTTATCACACTACACAATTAAGTGGGGAGATACACTGAGTGCTATTAGTGGAGCAACGGGTCTATCTGTTGATAGTTTGGTTGAGATAAATCGTATTGCAAATAGAGATTTGATTTTTGCCAATAATAAATTGTATTTTAGCGAAGAAGCTTTTCTAAAAGATGGAAATACAGAAGTAAAAAGACAGCGAGTGTCGATTGATAATTCTGGTAGCTGTCAAAGTTATGAAGTTGAAACAAAGACAGATACTGTAACTGGAGAGCAAACTACTACTGTTAAACAAACGACACCAGTAGTTGTGGAAACACCAGCAGTGTCAGCAGCGAAATCAGAAACCCCAGTCACAGTTGCGCCCAAAGCAGAAACAAGGTCAGAAACTTTAAATGCTCCATCTACTGAATCCAATCCAGTAACAGATAAGGCGTCTTCAAATACAGGGACTACAAATCAGCCTGTAGTTTCAAATCCAAGTTCAGAAGCGCCAGCGCCATCAGTACCAGACTTGAAAGCTGAAACCCCAGCAGTGTCAGCGCCCAAAGCAGATGAGCCAGTAGCGTCAGCACCGAAAGTGGAGGATCCAGCAGTGTCAGCGCCCAAAGCAGACGAGCCAGTATCTCCAGCACCGAGAGCGGATGAGCCAGTATCTCCAGCGCCCAAAGCAGAGGAATCAACGGCCTCAGCACCGAAAGTGGAAGAACCTGCAACACCAGCACCGAGAGCAGACGAGCCAGCAGCTCCAGCACCGAAAGTAGAAGATACAGTAGCGTCGAAAGAAGATACATCAGCGCCAAATGCGGATAAACTAACAACTAATCAAAACGGAGATGCATCGAATCCAGTAGATTCAAAGGATGAATCATCAACACCGACTCCAGAAACTTCAACTTCAGAGCCAGAATCAGCAGAACCAACAACTTCAGCACTAAAAAACGATGAATCAGCTTCTTCAGTTGAATCTCCATCAACAGGTAATCATTCAGAAGAGTCAGGGACACTATCTGAAACTCCTACAGGTGGCTCAACAGCTACCCAACCAAGTGATACAAGTATGGAGTTGGTAACCCCAGGTGAGGCTGGTACCCCTGCACAGCCAGCTGGAGAAGCAGACAAATCCGAAGTTTCCAATCCATCATCAGGTGTAACAAATGAGGGTGATTCAGGAGCTTCAACTCCAGTAACAGGCACCACTCCTTCAAATACAGGAACTACAAACCAAGCCGTAGCCTCAAATCCAAGTTCAGAAGCACCAGCGCCCAAAGCAGAAGACTCAACGGCCTCAGTACCGAAAAACGATGAATCAGATTCTTCGGTTGAATCTCCATCAACAGGTAATCATTCAGAAGAGTCAGGGACACCATCTGAAACTCCTACAGGTGGCCCAACAGCTACCCAACCAAGTGATACAAGTACGGAATTGGTAACCCCAGGTGAGGCTAGTACCCCTGCAAAGCCAGCTGGAGAAGCAGACAAATCCGAAGTTTCCAATCCATCATCAGGTGTAACAAATGAGGGTGATTCAGGAGCTTCAACTCCAGTAACAGACAGTTCCCCTTCAAATACAGGAACTACAAACCAAGCCGTAGCCTCAAATCCAAGTTCAGAAGCACCAGCGCCAAAAGTAGAAGAACCAACAACTTCAGCACCAAAAAACGCTGAATCAGCTTCTTCGGTTGAATCTCCATCAACAGGTAATCATTCAGAAGAGTCAGGGACACCATCTGAAACTCCTACAGGTGGCTCAACAGCTACCCAACCAAGTGACACAAGTACGGAATTGGTAACCCCAGGCGAGACCAGTACCCCTGCACAGCCAGCTGGAGAAGCAGACAAATCCGAAGTTTCAAATCCATCACCAGATGTAACAAATGAGGGTGATTCAGGAGCTTCAACTCCAGTAACAGACAATGCCCCTTCAAATACAGGAACTACAAATCAACCTGTTTCTTCAAATCCAAGTTCAGAAGCAGCAACACCAAAAGAAGATAGTCCGTCTGAGGAAGCAGCACCTAAAGATGAAAAACTTGAGGAAGCTAAAAAAGATGGAAAAAATATTATCGAAGAAATTGCAACTTCAAAACTTAGTGAAATTGAAAAAGTTAAAGATGAAGCAGAAAAAGCTAAGTTAGAAACTAAATTAAATGAATTAAAAGATGCAGCAATAAAAGCAATAAATAATGCTAAAGATCATGATGCTGCTGTAGATGCTACAGCTGAGTATCAAAGTAAAATTGATGAAATTGATGTTCCAGGTGAAGAATTACCAGCACCAAACTATAACAAAGATAATTTAACAAATGGCCGTAATGAAGGTACTACTATTGACAATGGAAGTACGGTAATAGGTCATGGATCTGGTGAAGCTACAGCAACAAGTCCAACACAGCCTGTTACTGAAGAAAGATCAACTTCAACAGTATCTCCAGAAGGAAGTTCAACACAACCAGCTTCAACAGAAACTACAGCGGGAACTTCAAGTTTTAGAAATGCTCCATCAGTTCAAGTGCGGGCAAGAAGAGTAGCACGTTCGACATCAGAACCAGATGGAACTGTAAATATTAGCTATAACTTCGCTGGAATGCCAGATATTCATGGTTTCCTATCTGACCCAGGAGAAAATAATACTGTTACGATTCCTGCTGGAACTAATGAAGAACAGGCAAAAGAGTTAGTAAAAGAAAAAATTCAAGCCAAGATAAAAGACCTAGCTACTAGAGGGTATCATGTGAAAAATGACATTATTTTTGAGCAAGATACTACTGTGAAAAATTATAACTATGTAGTTACATTCACTAAGGAGGCTACAGGAACTTCAGGGTTCAGAATGGCTCCAGCAGTTCAACCACGCGCTAGCAGAAATCGTAGAAGTCTAGAACAGCCAGCTCCTCAAAAGGTCAAAGTCAATGTTTTTTATAACTTTGATCAAATGAAAGATATTGCAGGTTTCCTAGGAGATATCAATGGAATTTCTCTTGAAATTGCGGAAGGTTCAACAAATGAACAGGTGAAAGTAGCGGTCAAGAGCCAAGTTGATGCTAAGAAAGAAGAGTTGAGCAAACGCGGCTATACTTTCAAAGAGGACTATGTATATCAATCTAATGGGAAAGATTATAATTACGTTGTAACATTTTCAAAAGCAACCAAATAATTTTCATTCCATAGAGAGTGAAATGTGAGCAGAGAGAGCGATAGGCTCTCTTTGTTTTATCTAGTAGCAAGTTTTTTAAAGACAAAAGGCCAACAAGAGACTATAATAAATAGAGTAGGTATTGATTCTAAGAAAAATAAAAAATAGAGAGCAGTTAAAGTATGAAAATTTTAATTGTAGAAGATGAAGAGATGATCCGTGAGGGGATCAGTGACTATTTGACGGATTGTGGTTATGAAACCATTGAAGCAACGGACGGTGAGGAAGCCTTAGAAAAATTTTCCAGCTATGAAGTGGCTTTGGTTTTACTGGATATCCAGATGCCCAAGCTCAATGGCTTAGAAGTCCTAGCTGAGATACGCAAAACCAGCCAAGTTCCTGTCTTGATGTTGACAGCTTTTCAGGATGAGGAATACAAGATGAGTGCCTTTGCTTCGCTCGCAGATGGCTATCTGGAAAAACCTTTTTCTCTGTCCCTCTTAAAAGTAAGGGTAGATGCGATTTTCAAGCGCTATTATGATATGGGACGAATCTTCTCCTATAAGGATACTAAGGTGGACTTTGAGAGCTATAGTGCAAGCCTCGCAGGTCAAGAAGTCGCCATCAATGCCAAAGAGTTGGAAATTCTGGATTATTTAGTAAAAAATGAAGGACGGGCCTTGACTCGATCTCAGATTATTGATGCTGTCTGGAAGGCGACAGATGAGGTTCCCTTTGACCGTGTCATTGATGTTTATATCAAGGAATTGCGGAAAAAGCTAGATCTGGACTGCATCCTCACTGTGCGCAATGTTGGTTATAAATTGGAGCGAAAATGAGACGAACAGGTTTATTTACAAAGATATT
Organism: Streptococcus mitis; assembly: GCF_003944325.1. Lineage (GTDB taxonomy): Bacteria > Bacillota > Bacilli > Lactobacillales > Streptococcaceae > Streptococcus > Streptococcus mitis_CW. Next base: position 9,763 of record NZ_RJPX01000045.1, read on the forward strand.
TATATACACCTTCTCGATTTTTAGTGTTCTGGTTATTTGCCTTCATTTAGCTATTTATTTTCTTTTTCCTTCGACTTATCTGAGCCATCGTCAGGAAACCATTGGCCAGAAAGCGACAGCTATTGCCCAGTCCCTAGAAGGAAAGGATAGGCAAAGCATTGAGCAAGTCTTAGACTTGTATTCCCAGACCAGTGATATCAAGGGAGCAGTCAAGGGAGAGATGACCGAGGACAAGTTAGAAGTTAAAGAGAGTCTTCCTCTAGACACGGACCGCCAGACCACCTCCCTCTTTATTGAGGAGCGCGAGGTGAAAACGCAAGACGGAAGTACCATGACTCTCCAGTTTCTAGCTTCCATGGACTTGCAAAAGGAAGCAGAGCAGATCAGTCTCCAGTTTCTTCCCTATACCTTGCTGGCGTCCTTTCTGATTTCCCTCTTGGTGGCCTACATCTATGCTCGGACCATTGTTGCCCCGATCTTGGAAATCAAGCGCGTGACCCGTCAGATGATGGAACTGGATGCCCAAGTGCGATTGCGCGTGGATTCTAAGGATGAGATTGGTGATCTCAAGGAACAGATCAATAGCCTTTACCAGCACCTTTTGACTGTTATTGCGGACTTGCATGAGAAGAATGAAGCCATTCTCCAGCTTGAGAAGATGAAGGTTGAGTTCCTACGTGGTGCTTCCCATGAACTGAAAACACCTCTAGCCAGTTTGAAAATCCTGATCGAAAATATGAAAGAAAATATCGGTCGCTATAAGGATAGAGACCACTATCTGGGAGTTGCCTTGGGGATTGTGGATGAGCTCAATCACCATGTTCTGCAGATACTTTCCCTCTCTTCTGTGCAGGAATTGCGAGATGATAGGGAACAAATTGACCTACACCAGATGACGCAAAGTCTAGTCAAGGATTATGCCTTACTAGCCAAGGAAAGAGAACTCCAGATAGACAATAGTTTAACCCATCAGCAGGCTTATCTAAACCCATCAGTTATGAAATTGATTCTGTCTAATCTCATCAGCAATGCTATCAAGCATTCTGTTCTAGGTGGCTTGGTTCGCATTGGAGAAAGAGAAGGGGACCTTTTTATAGAAAATAGCTGCAGTATAGAAGAACAAGAAAAACTAGCCCAATCTTTTTCTGATAATGCTAGTCGCAAGGCCAAGGGGTCTGGGATGGGGCTCTTTGTGGTCAAAAGTCTATTGGAACATGAAAAATTAGCTTATCGTTTTGAGATGTCGGAGAATCGTTTAACCTTCTTTATAGCTTTTCCAAAAGTCGCCCAAGACTAGGGAGAGAAAGGGTTTACATAGATGAAGCTAGAAGAAATTCAATCGAAACTGCGGGAAAAACTAGATTTTTTTGTCAAAAAGTGATAAAATGAACAATGTAAATGGGATGTCCCATAAAAATATACAGGAGGCCTGATAAAATGGCAATCGTTTCAGCAGAAAAATTTGTCCAAGCAGCTCGTGACAACGGTTATGCAGTTGGTGGATTTAACACAAACAACCTTGAGTGGACTCAAGCTATCTTGCGCGCAGCAGAAGCTAAAAAAGCTCCAGTTTTGATCCAAACTTCAATGGGTGCTGCTAAATACATGGGTGGTTACAAAGTTGCTCGCAACTTGATCGCTAACCTTGTTGAATCAATGGGTATCACTGTACCAGTAGCTATCCACCTTGACCACGGTCACTACGAAGATGCACTTGAGTGTATCGAAGTTGGTTATACTTCAATCATGTTTGACGGTTCACACCTTCCAGTTGAAGAAAACCTTAAATTGGCTAAAGAAGTTGTTGAAAAAGCACACGCTAAAGGTATCTCAGTAGAAGCTGAAGTTGGTACTATCGGTGGTGAAGAAGATGGAATCATCGGTAAAGGTGAATTGGCTCCAATCGAAGACGCTAAAGCAATGGTTGCAACTGGTATCGACTTCTTGGCAGCTGGTATCGGTAACATCCACGGTCCTTACCCAGCAAACTGGGAAGGTCTTGACCTTGACCACTTGCAAAAATTGACAGAAGCTCTTCCAGGATTCCCAATCGTATTGCACGGTGGATCAGGTATTCCTGATGAGCAAATCCAAGCAGCTATCAAACTTGGTGTTGCGAAGGTTAACGTTAACACAGAATGCCAAATCGCATTCGCTAACGCAACTCGTAAATTTGCTCGTGACTACGAAGCAAACGAAGCAGAATACGACAAGAAAAAACTCTTCGACCCACGTAAATTCTTGGCTGATGGTGTAAAAGCTATCCAAGCATCAGTTGAAGAACGTATCGACGTATTCGGTTCAGAAGGTAAAGCTTAATCTAGCTGAACAATACAGATAGAACCTGCCCATTGGGTGGGTTTTTGTTTTGTTTGGTTAAACGAACGTTATTATCGTACAAATAAAAATAAGCGAAAAACGATAAAATAATTGTTCGTCTTTTGCTTATTGTTTTAATTTTACGAAATAAATATTATTTCTTGTCTCTTGAGTTCATTAAGGCTGCAACAACTGGAGCACCAATTATTGCTGCAAGTGGGCCCATAATTTTAGCAGCAAGTTTTACAGTAGATGAAGCAGCAATTAATGAAGATACTTCACTAATTTGCTCTAAATCTATAGATTTGTTCTCAGATGCTGCATATTTTTCTGATTCATCAAAAAAATTTAGCAACAACTCTGCTCTGTTAGCTCTGTCTTGATCTGTCGTTTTTAAATTTTCAATTTCAAAATCTATTACGGTACGTAATGCAATATAGTGGAGTTTCGTTAATCTATTATTTTGATTTTCAAGATTACTGATGGTTTGTTTAGTAACTCCTATAAGATTGCCTAGATCTGAACTTGTCCAATTTAAAATCAGCCTAATAGCTTTTAAGTTATTTTGTAGAATTAATCTTGTATCTTCAGTTGATGGATATTTTTCTTTTAACATATCTTCTTACCTATAATTTTCTATTTCTATTATAACAAAAATAAAATATAATTTAAATAGTTGTCTACGATAAAATAGTTTACATTGACAAAAATAAAATATTTGTATAAAATAATTGACAACTTAAAAATATTGTACTATACTATATTTAACTAAATAAGAGGAGAAGTAGAATTTAATTTAGATAATTATAGTAAAACTATTTTAAAAAAATTAAGAGGTGTGTTTTTATGGATATTCAATTGGCATTTATTTTATTGTTAATTTCTTTGTGTATCTTTCTATTGGTTAGAAAGAACATAATTACAAAAAAGTTTACGGACTTTTTGATAAACAATAAAGGACCAGAAATAGATTTCATAGAATCTGGAGACTTAAGTGTCTTAGAATGTGCAAAAATACTGAACAAAAAATATAGAATTGGAATAGTTAATGCATATATAATTGTTTGTTCAATTAAAGCAAGTTAATTTTATATAAAGTAAAGGAGTGTTACAATGGATGAACTTGTAAAAAAAATAGCAGCTTTTGGTTTACCTGGTGTAGTACTAATGATAGCAATGAGTGCGACAGGATTAGCAGGTGGGGCAGCATTGACAGCAGCTTTAGCTGCACTTGGACCTTTTGGAATGATAGGAGGAATAGTTCTTTTAGCAACTATTGGTTTATTAGCCGATAAGATAGCGGAGTTAGGTTATGAAGAAGTTACAAAGCTTGTTCTTAAAGAACATCTTAAAACATCTTCTAAGGAAGAAGCTATTGAATTGGTTAAAAAATATCCTATTACAAAATCGATGAAATTAAAAATAATTGACTACATTGAAAATTTTAATGAAAATTAAAAAGAGGTAATATTATGGCAAAACTATACGAATGTAGAGAGTGCTTACAACAGTTTACAAAAAAGGAAATTGATTGGGAAGCTAGTGATGAAAGATATGAAGATTACTACTGTCATGACTGTTCAAGATTTCTAGAACAATGTGGTATTGATGCGATGGATCCTGATGGATTTGGATACGATGATTATGGTAATTGGGATCCAGAACGTTTAGGTTTTTAGATTTTTATGGGTTTTAACATACTAAATTAGAAATATTTTACTTTATATCTATCCTGCCCATTGGGCAGGTTTTTTAGGTACGACGGGCATGTCGTACATCTGAGGTGTAAGTCCTCCGTGGGCACCCGCTACCGGTGAACCCAATAGCGATTCCCAAGCCTGACTATCGTGAGGTAGCGGGGAGAGGAAGGGATAGCGAAATCGTGGCTCTACGAACAGGAACGTGATAGTAAGGCGTATATAGCGGATAAGGGGGCCTAAAACTCTAAAGTCCAAAAAGGTAGTCGTAACCTATATGCGT
>NZ_RJPX01000046.1:0-13804 GCF_003944325.1 Streptococcus mitis
TAACCTTTAACCGCATTCAAACGTCTCACACTAACTTCCACCATAGCGGAACTTAATCTGAAACGCTTTCAGATGAGAGGATTTTGTGCGCTCTTTTTTTCGATTCAGTTTGGTTAAAAAAGCAATAAAATCAAGCATTAGTAAAACCAGTGGAACTTACCCTGACACGGATTTCCACTGGTTTTTACAATTTTTATCAGACTAACTTCCACTTGGATTAGCGGTGGAACTTAGTTTGGGAATTTACCCGAAAATCAAATTCAAACCACATCAGCTCTATCTGCAACCTCAAAACAGTGTTTTGAGCAGCCTGCGGCTAGCTTCCTAGTTTGCACTTTGATTTTCATTGAGTATTATTCTCAGGCACAAAGCCCATTTTTCAAAAAAATAAGCCGCCTGATTGGGCGACTCTATTTTTATAGGGAGATTATTATGAAAAAGTTTTAGGAGTTTAAGTTAAGGTCTTCTTAACTTATGAACTTAGTATACACTTCCTAGCTTAAAGTTTCCTTAAGTATTTTTAAAAATCAAATTTTTCCATTTTTCCTGCCAATTTTTCTTGGATAATCGTTTTTGATAGAGCTCCATTCGGTCTTCATTCTCTAAAAAATGAGGAGTTGGACGAACTTGAAAATTCAAAATATCCTCCAAACCATAAGGGGAATAGAATTCAAAATCGGATTCTTCATTCAAGCGTAGTCCAACAGCCGTACATCGTTCTGGATACTTACTCATAGCATCACGAGAACTGGTATAGGGAGCAGTATGAGGGCTATGCTGGTGCATATAGACTTGATTTTTCAATTCCCACTGGTACTGAGGAAAGTCCTCTCTCAGCTTTTTCTCTAGGGACAAGGTTTCCTCATAAGAAATATCTGGATCAAAGAAAATCACATCTACATCTGTTTCACAGTCAAAAGGGGATTTGTCTGACAAAAGATTCCAGATGAAATTTCTGACAGAACCTGCTGCCAACCACGAGTCTTTTAAACCAAGGTTTCGGATGATCGTCAGAATAGCCATCATATCCGGATTTTCTCTAAAAGCCTCTAGAATTTCTTGCTTATTTTTCACTGTATTCATAACCTAAGTGCTCATATGCCTTGGCTGTCGCCACTCGTCCAGACCGCGTCCGCATGATAAAGCCCTTTTGGATGAGGTAGGGTTCGTACATGTCCTCCACCGTCTCGCGCTCTTCGGCGATATTGACAGAAAGAGTTCCTAGACCAACAGGACCACCACCGTACATCTCAATCATGGTGCGAAGGATTTTCTGATCCACATAGTCCAAACCTTCATGGTCAACATCCAGCATAGTCAAAGCCTTATCGGTAATAAGAACATCGATAACCCCATTCCCCATTATCTGGGCAAAATCGCGCACACGTTTGAGGAGACGATTGGCAATACGAGGGGTTCCACGACTCCGCAAAGCCAACTCAGAAGCTGCCTCATGAGTGATTTCCATCTCAAAAATATCTGCCGTCCGCTCAACAATTTCCGTCAAGTCAGCATGGGCATAATACTCCATATGACCTGTAATCCCAAAACGTGCCCGTAACGGATTTGAGAGCATACCAGCCCGAGTCGTCGCACCAATCAAAGTGAAAGGTGGCAACTCCAAATGAACACTGCGACTGCCTTCACCAGCACCAATCATGATATCAATGTAGAAGTCTTCCATGGCACTATAAAGCACCTCTTCCACAGACATGGGCAAGCGATGAATCTCATCAATAAAAAGGACATCCCCAGGCTCTAAATCATTCAAAATCGCTACCAGATCACCGGCTTTTTCAATGACAGGCCCAGACGTCTGCTTGAGATTGACACCCAGTTCGTTGGCAATAACAAAGGCCATGGTCGTTTTCCCCAGACCTGGAGGTCCAAATAAGAGGACATGATCCAGCGCTTCATCCCGCATTTTGGCAGCTTCAATAAAGATTTGAAGCTGGTCCTTGACTTTATCCTGCCCGATATATTCACGTAAATACTGAGGACGGAGCGTGCGTTCTACTAACTCCTCATCCCCCATTATCTCATTGTCTAAAATTCTACTCATGGCTCTATTATATCAAAAATCCAAGCCACAAACAAAAAAGCCACCCGATTGGGTGACTCCTGAGTTTAGCACTTATGTGGTATAATATTATACGGCACTGCTACACCGCCTACGAAAGGAGGTGAGATAGCCCATGATGGATACAATACTTAAAACTATCATCGGACCAATTGTGGTCGGTGTCGTTCTTCGGCTAGTCGATAAATGGCTAAACAAGGACAAATAGTGTCAAAAAAGACCCCAAGCTTATTTGGACGTGAGCTTGGGGTCTTTTTTAGCCTATGATATAGACACAATACTTAATTCTCTTTCATTATCCCACAGTTCACACATTTTGTCAAAGATTTACATTCTCGGCTTGTCATTTATAAGCAAAAATAATGTTCATCATGCGTTTATCTGCCAACAAATAAAGGAGACATGCCACCAAGGTAATCAGCCATATGGCATATACAGAAACTGTTAAAACAGTGAATTCCTCCAGGATGATTAGTAGTAAATTTGCCAGATAATACCGCCCAACAACCGTTGTTAAAGTAAACAAACCTGCAAATGACAATAAAAAGGCAAGTGGTAGGGCAAGAATAAGTTCCTTCCGATATTTCCCTAAGAAGAGAATAATGATGCCAGCAGACAGTGTGTAAGCAAAAGAAATTACTCCATAAGCAAGTCCCCACGATAAAATTTCAAGACTAGAGAAAGCAAAATCACCATCCATTAACTCTAGAACCAGCATAGCCAAAAAAGTGAATTCACTGACTAGTAGATTAATCAACAAAGCAAGCATAAACTTCGCTTGGAGTAATTGTTTCAAATCGACAGGAATCAGTCTGAGATTTGAAATCATTTTAGACACTTGTTCTATTCTTATCAAATCCACTAAAATCATGCTCGCAAAAGGGAGGAGAAAATAGTAGTTCAAAAAGAAGAAACCATTTTCTACATACCAGCCATTCACACTACCGTACGAATGCCCTTGATAAATCTGATGGCCAATCATAGACTCTAACAAAAAGAGCAGGATGGCTACAAAGGGAATCATATACAGTATCTTTCGCCTTCTTAGTTTAGTCAATTCTAGCATCAACATTTATTCATCCACCTTTCTTAACCAAGATTTAATGGACAAGAAAGACAAAACAAGTAAAGATAAACCTAGTACAATAATCGATAAGATAGCTGGCTGTTGAAGCACCACTCCTTCTCTGTTTCCTTCCCAGATTAAACTGTTAGCACTTGTTACTGGACTGATATTTGGACTCGTCCTTGCTAAAAAAAATGACACTAAAACATACATGACGCCGACCAAATTTCCAACTATCTCCTTGCCTCTTACTTTTATCATGACCAAAGCAACTAAAGGAAATACTCCCATGGGAATTAAGACACCACTACTCATACAAAGATAGAAGAATCTTAATAATAAAGACAAACTGACTGTTGAAGAAAAGCGAGATAGTAGTGCAAATAAGGAAACCGAAATATAGGTGAATAACATGATACACAGAGCATTGATTTCTATATACAAAATCTTAGCCCAGAATGTCTTCATTAGATTTGCTGAAGCGAGTTTCAAGTTGTTCATGATGCGATAGCGATATTCTACACCAAATGCCTGTATTGTATAGGAAACACAATACAAAGGGAGAATCAAAAAGTTTAAATAAGACAAAGAAAATTTATAGACAAAGGGGAAGGAGTCAAACAAGCCTCTCGCATCATTTACATAATAACAGATGAGAGCTAGGTAGAGGGAAACAACACCATATACGACAAAATTCAGTTTTTGATGCCTTTGTTTGAGAAATTCAATCTTCACTAAATCAAGCAATTCCCTCACCTCCTGTTACCAGCTTAAAGTAATCCTCTAAACTTTCATTGTTTTTATAAGAATATTCTTTTAGAACTATTCCGTTGTCTTTTAAGGAGTTAGATACGACCGCAATGTCAAAAGTAGGTGATTCTCCCTGAAGTTCAAGTTCTATATCCGAAAGAATACTAATCTGTTCTTGCAGATTTATCCTGCAAAGCACTTCCTTAGCTTGAGAAGCATCCGAAACAATTAGGTGGATTTTCCTTTTCTCTGCACCATCTATTAATTCCTGCATAGTCTTTTCAGCTATAAGGCGGGCATCATGCAGTATCCCAACTCTATCCACAAGCTTTTCAAGTTCTGAAATAATGTGACTGGATATTAAAATCGAAATGCCATGATTGGTACTGAGTTCCTTTAGATAACGGCGCATTTCAAGGATACCAATAGGATCTAAACCATTTGTTGGTTCATCTAATATCAGAATTTTCGGCTGGTGCATGATAGCGTTAGCAATTGCCAACCGTTGCTTCATTCCCAGAGAATACTGCTTGAATAGTTTTTTATTTTCCCCATCTAATCCTACTACTTGTAACGCTTGCTCTACCTGTTTTAGCGAAATTCCTCTCAATCTTGCAAAAATAGAGAGATTTTCAGGTCCCGTTAAATTAGGATAAAAAGAAGCACTGTCCAATACCACACCGATTTGAGATAGCAAGTCTTTAGAAAATTCCCCCAACAGTTTTTCAGATAGAATATTCACTTCACCACTATCCATCGCTGTCAAGCCTAAAATAGCCTTGATAAATGTTGTCTTTCCAGCGCCATTTCTTCCTAGTAAGCCATAGATTTCTCCCTGTTTTAGCGTAAAGTCTATCTTATCTAAGACAATTTTCCCATCATAGGATTTTGATAAATTAGATGTCTGTATTACTGAATTTCTCATTTTATTCTCCTCCTAATATCTATACACCCACATCAAGAGATATAATAGAGTAGTTCCTGTATAACTAGTTATATGAGAGGGTAATAGAGTATATCAAACTTACAAGCCCCCTTTAAGCTCTTCAATCTGTGACACGATCCATTGTATAAATGTTACTTCACAAAAAGTTTAACAAATCAATCCGACAGTACCAGATCAACTCCACTAATTGTTGAAGCTTGTTGTATAATTCTCGAACCAAAATATATTGTGATTGATTTACAGGTTTTTCAAAAAAGGAACCGCTTCCAAATGATTCTAAAAAGGATAATATCAAAATGATTTTACGAAGCTTTACTAAAATACTCATATTAACCACCTTTTTCTTATCTTTACACTTGTAAGTGTACTACTTTAAATATTCTTTGTCAACAAAAACTATTCTTTTCATCATCTTTTTTTAATTTTATCCCTTTGTGACTATTTTTATGTTAGAAAGTTGAAAAATAGAGATTAAAAGTATATAATTAATCGTAAATTTATTTAAAGAGGTTTAGAGATGAGCATATTATCTGATAAACTAAAAGCCAAGAGAAAAGAAAAAGGATTCTCACAAAAAACACTTTCCGAAGGAATTTGTGAGCAAAGCCAAATCAGCAAAATAGAACGTGGCAACTATATGCCTGCTGCTGATTTACTCTATAAACTTGCAAATCGGCTTCAAGTTCCTTTAGAATATTTTTTCGATGAACAGATTGAAATGACTTCCAATATAACACCGTTTAAGAAATTAGCAGAAAAATTACTTGAAGATCGTAATTACGAGGATTTAGAATACCTCTTAAACTTAGAAAAAGAAAAGTCTCAGTATCTTTCTACTGAGGATGAATTTTATCTTCTATGGATTCAAGCGATTATCCTTTTCTACTTACATAGTTCCAAAGATGAAGCTATCGCCAGTCTAGAAAACGCTTTGCCAAAGCTTTCGGTTAGCTCATCTGTATATCTTAAACTCCTCAATACTTTATCTAATTTTTATTTTTCTGTAGGACGTGATGCAGAATATGAAGAAAATAATTCACTTCTTATCAGTTTGTACCAAGAAAAAGATTTAAACCACCAAGAGTATTTATTTGGTTATATTCGAGTTAAACATAATTTCGCCTATTATTTACACTCTAAAGGGAAGGAGTTAGAAGCTGTCCAAGAAGCCTTAGAAACCATTGACTTTTGTAAACAAAAAGAGACCAGCTATCAGCTGGCGCCTCTTTTAACTATCGTTGCGAACGCCGGAAAAGATTTTTTAAAGCAAGATGAAATTCTTGACTATTATTTACAGGCTCGTGATATCTGTAAAATATACGAGCACAAGCTCATGATGGCTAAGATTGATCATTTTTTGAAAGATAAGGATAGGTGACTTCAATCGTAATAAGTTATAATTACCAATTAGCTAGAAACGTAAAAGTGGAGAGGAACTAATGTCGTTTTCTCCACTTTTGTTGATATCCCCTCTTCCACTTGTATCCTGCCCAGCATGATAAAGAAAGTAAAACTAAATTAAAGATGATAAAGAAAGTCGTAAAACCAAATAATCCATTTTGAGCTAAATCTGCCGTGTAAAGTTCAGTTTCTGTAAAGAGAAGATAAATTCCATAGACCTCCACGAAAATAAGAAAACTGACAAAACCAATCATAAGTCTGAGAAAAAAGTCTTTAAAATCAAAAAACGCATAATATCAGGTGTTAAAAACCTTGATACTATGCGTTTTATTGTGGAAAGATTTACTTCATTTTCTCCTGAAATTGAGTTTTTGCCCAATTTCTCTTTTATGGTATAATATTGTTCGGCACTTCTACACCGCCTGCGAGAGGAGGTGAATTAGCCCATGATGGATACAATACTTAAAACTATCATCGGACCAATTGTGGTCGGTGTCGTTCTTCGATTAGTCGATAAATGGCTAAACAAGGACAAATAGTGTCAAAAAGACCCCAAGCTTATTTGGTCGTGAGCTTGGGGTTTTTTCTAGCCTATGATATAGAACTAGTACTCAATTCCTTTTTATTATCCCACAGTTCACAAAATTTGTCAAAGTTTTACATTCTCGACTTCTCAAGATTTAACCACTGTACAACAATATGATAACTCACTCCTCGACAACCAAGAACATTATTAAAGTAGTTCTAACCCTTCAATTAACAGTCACTTACAATCAAATTGAGTTTGAAGTAGCCGAAGCGACAACAGACCTATTTTTTAGTCATATTTTCTAAAAAAGTCCCCGCCAATTCCCCGACCAAAATCCGAAAATACCGGAAAATATCGAAAAATGATTTTTAGAATAGTCCCAAAAAGCCTGAAATAGAGCCAAAAAACTCCACCTGATTGGGTGGAGTTAAGGGAGATTATTATGAAAAAGAAAAGTTTAGGATTTTATTAAATAAAGTTAGGAGGTCTTTATTTAATGACTATATAATACAAGACGAAGCTTAAAACTAGCTTAACTTTTCTCATATTTTACTATTTTACAAAAAAATTCTATCACCATCACCTACCCACGAAAAAAGCCACCTGATTGGGTGACTTCATTAGGAGATTATGATGAAAAAAAGTTTTAGGATTTCATTAAATAAAGTTAGGAGGTCTTTATTTAATGACTATATAATACTAGACCAACCTTAAACTTTGCTTAATAAAAAACAAATTTTATTATTTTTCTCGATTCATCCAAGTCATTCCTATACAATTATAGGTGGATAAAGTTTCAAAACCCATCGAACGATAAAATCCTACATTTTTTTCTGTCTGTTCTGTCGCCAGCTGGACTTGATAAACCTCTTTAAAATCCTCTAAAGCCTGTTTCATCAAGGCGCTACCAATCCCTTGGCGCTGATAGCTAGGTAAAACAATTAAATCCTGAACCAATACTGATGAGAATCCATCTCCAACCAAACGAATCAAGCCCACCACAGCATCGCCATCAAGTGCCACATAAATCGCTAATGAACGAGATAAGGCCTGCTCCAACATCTCTGGTTGATGGGTATAATTTGTCCAACCGACAGCCTGATAGAGATGCAAAACATCCTCTAGTTTGACAATTTCTTGCTTTTTAATAGTAATCATCTCAACACCTCTTAAAGCTCTCTCAAGCTCTTGTACTGCTGTCCATTTTTATCAAAGTTTTCAGGAGTCAGCCATGCTTCCAATCGAGCTTTGACTTGAAGCCAGTCCTTATCAATCATAGACAACCAATCCGTATCCCTCGTACGCCCCTTATAAATGACTGCCTGACGGAAGGTTCCTTCATAGACAAAGCCCAAACGTTCCGCAGCTCGTCTTGATGGCAGATTAAAAGCATCGCATTTCCACTCATAGCGACGATAGTTAAGCTCCTCAAAGACATAGCAAGCCAATAGATACTGGGCTTCTGTCCCTATCCGTGTCCCCCTGAGTTTTGGAGAAAAAGTGACAGTTCCCACTTCTATTACTCGGTTATTCTGGTCAATGCGCATGAGAGAAAAAGTTCCCAAAGCCTTACCAGTTGCCTTGTCTATGATTGCATAGTAAAAACGATCCTTACGAGCCAACATCTGATTTAAAAGGGTAACCAGCTCCTCCATATCTGCCACTGGTTCCTGAAAGAGGTAGGTCCACATTTCCCGAGGCGTATCAGGGCCATAAACAGCTAATAAATCCTCCGCATGCTTTTCTACCGAGAGAGCCTCTATTCGAGCATAACGCCCTTCTAAGAAATCAATAGAAGGCAGTGCACCGGGTGTATAACCTTCCATTGACTCACCAATCATCTGACCATATTCGTTTACTGGCATTTTTCTTCTCCTTGTTTTACGCTGAAAATACTATATCACAAATTGTTCTCTTTGGAAACTAGCACTCTCCTTCAACTTCATACTAAACACTTCACTATTTAACCTTTTTCTTTCTTTTATCTTCCAAGGCTTGATTAATTTGTTGTGTGAGTTTATGAGTTCGCCAGATTTGATACAGCCATATCAATCCATAAATTAACAAGAAAAAGAACCAAAGCAGAGAGCTCCATAAAACTGAACCCCAGCCAAAAAATAGAGAGGTCAATACTAAGACAGTAGCTGTAACTAATAAATGAACTCCTACACGTATACTAAAAGCAAGAAACTCTAGCTTTTCAAGTATTAAAGTCAATACCCCCATAATTCCACCCATTAAAAACAGAGCTAGAATATTTTTTACCATTGGTGCAGGATAGGTAATGCTTGGATAACACTGAGCTAATAACATCATACTCAAATAAAAGAAGGAAGCCGTGCGCATTCCCGATACAAAATAATCAATTAATCGTTTCATGATTTTCTCCTATAAACCTAGATAATTCATTAAGGACTTAACGTATTTCCGACTCACACTAGATTTGATGCCCCGAGTCATTTTAGCCATCATGTTCCCTGAAAAGCTATCTGATAACGATTCTAAGTGGTCAATGTTTATAATGGAATGGCGTGATATCTGTATAAAGTTACGCCGATTAATCCGATTCTGAAAGTTTGTCAATGTTTCCTTAGTTTTATAAATCCCATCTACCGTATAAATGGTTAACAAGTTCTTATCGATATCTGCTAGAATAAGATCCTCAATCTTCACCATGACCAGATGATCATCCGTTCGAATAGGAATGACCACCTGATTGGTCGTTGAAAATTGTTCTAAATACTCCATGACTTCCCTTGCTTGGTCGGTTAACTGAGCTGCCTGAATTACAATATGTGGGTCCTTTTCTGAAAACTCTGGCTTCATTTCAAAACGAATCTTCATTTTCTCTCCAATATACTTTTATTTTCTCTTGCTAAACACTTTAACAAATAAAAGCCAAAGAAGAATAGCGACGAGACTGATAATAACCACTATAAAGTATGTCTCTTCCTTTGTCAATAGTTCTTGCCAGTTGATTTGGATTCCCATTTTTTCTTGAAATTCCTTTAACAATCTGCTATTTCCTGTAAAAGCGGTTTCTAAGTGCTCTTTCATTAAAATTTGTCGATAAAGAGAAGCAATATAAGTTGCAGGGGTACACTTCATGATAATCTGTGCAAAATCAGGTAAAACTCCAATAGGGACATAAGTTCCTACTAAAAATCCAGAAGCAGTTCCCACTATAGTTGCCAGTTTGCCAAGACTATCTACAGATTGAAAACGATAAATCAAGAGAATATTTATCAAACTTGAAAGCAGACTACTTAACAACATAATCAAAGCAATTTCCGGTAAATGACTGATAACTGGACTTTCTTTAAAATAAATCCCCATAACAGCAAACATAAACACCTGCATGACAAAAGAGATGGCAATACTACTGATTAGATAGGACACCTGTAAACCCCAGCTACCTAAATCTGTCAAGAAGAGATCTTGATCCACTTGATTTTCACGATCCTGTACCATTTGTGTAAGAGCCGTAAAACTGGTTGTAATCCCAGTCACAGCCAAGGTCCCACCCATCAGCCAGTTATTTAAAAGGTTCGTATTATCAGAGAGTTGGGACCAAGCATCCGTCAAGTTCTTCTGCAAAAAAATGATATAAAGGAGGAAGGAAATCAGTGCCCCCAATAATGAGAAAAATACTCCTGAACGATTACGAAAATATAAGATAAAATTCCGTTTCAATAAAGCTAACATTAGCGAACCTCTCTTCCTGTAAGTGCAATAAAGGCATCATCCATGGTACCTGGACGAAATTCAAAAGAATCAATTTCTTCTCGAACTTTTGCCAAATATTCAATGGCTTCCTGTGACGTTCTTGGATAAAAAAGATATTCCAACTCATTTTCTTCCTTAACTGTCATTCCAGTCTGTAACAACTTTTCTAAATCCTTCATTTCTTTAAAACGAATTTTTAGAATATTAGAAGCATACTGACTTTTAATAGCCGTCGCAGAACCTTGCGCAATCACTTTCCCATGATCAACGATATAAATCTGATCCGCTTCATCCGCTTCATCCAGATAATGAGTCGTTAAGATAATAGTCATCCCTTCATCCTTTTGTAGTCGAGACAGTAAATCCCAAATGGCTTTGCGAGTCTGAATATCTAGACCTGTCGTTGGTTCATCTAAGAAAAGAATATCTGGCTGTGAAAGAAGAGCACGCGCAATATCAACCCTACGTTTTTGCCCACCTGACAAAGTCCCATATAGTTGCTTTTGGAAAGCAGTCAAACCCAGTTGATGGATCAAATCATCCACACGACTTGCTGCAATCTCCTTATACTGTTGAGCACGAATCGTAAGATTTTCCCTAACCGTCAACATCTCATCCAGTACACTAGCTTGAAAAACAACTCCGATTTTCGTATTTGGCGCATATCGAATCTGACCTTGTGTCGGCTTTTTCAAACCGATTAACATGGAAATGGTGGTTGATTTCCCTGCACCATTAGGACCCAAAATAGCATTAAAACTCCCTTTTTCAAACTCTAACTGAATATCGTCAACAGCCATATAATCGCCGTACCGTTTAGTCAAATGTTTAGCTTGTAAAATCATATTTATTTCCTCCTTTTTATCTAACCAGTTTAACAAAAAGTATGAAAGAAAAATCGACTTTTGAGATAAGTGGTTAAAATGAGAGGTTAAGTGGTGAGATGATTAGGGTTAAGTTAAAGTAGAGAAGACTACAGCCATTTTTCTCCTACCGAATTGCTAAATGAAGCTTAAAAACACTTACAAGAACACATTATATTTTTAAATATGCGCTATAAAAGAGATGTTTTACCGCATCTGGCCGAAAAATTCAAGAATCGGTAGTATTATTCTCGCCAAATCAAACAATAAAAAATTAACTAGAAATCATGACACACAATCTCTTATAGCCAAATTTTTGACACCAAGTTGATTTATTAGGAAATAATAGATGAAAAGAATTTTCAATACAAGCAAAAAACAGCTCTTTTTATCCGAGAAGAGCTGTTCTATTTTATGAAAGAGAAAGTCACTAGTAACTCTTGTACTTCTCTCTACGTTTTTACTGTTTGTATTCAAATTTCTCTTATTTTATACTCAATGAAAATCAAAGAGCAAACTAGGAAGCTAGCCGTAGGCTGTACTTGAGTACGGCAAGGCGAAGCTGACGTGGTTTTAATTTGATTTTCGAAGAGTATTAGTGTTTGCTTTTGTATAGTTGACTACCAACCAGAACTGTGTTTTTATCTTAGTTGGGACTATTATAGTACGGTTCAGGACTATCTACAAATTCTTCAGATGTGTATCAAAAAAACTTATCGTAGCAAACCAAGAGTCTACACTTTCTTTCATTAATAAGCGCCAATCTTTTCGATAACGATGATTCGGTTGATAAGCAACTGTCAACATATGCCCTGTTTCATGGTATTTTTTAAACAAAATGGATTCCCCTTTATAATGTGAAATGATATCATCTATCGCGGATGATGCATTCCATATTTCATCAACATCGCTTCCTAGTAATAATAAAGGAGAGGAAATTTTACTCACATCAATCTGGGCCCTACTATCTTCAGGAATATGTTTTCCAAAAAACTTGTTTAACAAATAATCTCCTAACTGAAATTTTTGATACGGAAGTTCTTTTTGCAAATATGTCCAAGAAGATGAATTAGAATTGAGTTTTCCCTTTATTCCCTCAAATATTACATTTGAGGGAGAATTGAGTACTAAACATTGCACATCTTCCAAAATACTTTGTCCAGCCAGAACAAGCTCTGCTCCTTTAGAGCGACCATATATTCCTATTTTTGTATTATCAACTTGAGGATGATGATATAGAAAATCTTTCGCCTCCTCCAGACATTCTATTGGAATTCGTTCTAAGTTTTGGGGTAATCCCTCTAAACCAAAATAAACTATCGCAAGACAAATATAGCCTCTAGAAGATAAAAGTTGGGCAATGTTCTGAGCTTTTTCAATTCTTCCCTCACTACCACTAACAATAATCACGGCCGGCGCCTTTCTTAATTTTTCATCATAAAATAATCGACCTTGAAAATGCTTATCATAAATATCTTGATATCTTACTCCCAGATTCATATAACGCCTTACAAAACTTTGCTCCGCGATCACATCTTTCCCCATCTTGATTTTAATTTCAACACCAAAACAATCTCGCAATGGAATTCTATCAAGAGAACTCGGTAGTCTCCTTTTCCTATTCCTCAACGGTTTCGCATTAAAGAATAAACCCATTTCTGAAACTCCTTTATAAGATCCCGAAATAGATGCTGTCTGAGAGGTATCAATCATACCGTCCTGATCAGATAAAAAAATTGCGGTTGATTTCCATATAACATCATGATCTAAAAGCAAGGGAGCATTTATACAGTAATAATCAGACAGGTACATTTCTACACAATACATTGCCCTTGGTTCTAAACCATTAATAGCAATATAAAAAGATTCATCCGCTAAATCTGTTTGTGAAATCAGTTCTATGTTTACAGTCATATCTTCTCCTTTTTGTTAATTAGCTTAACAATTGTATTTGAAATTTACCGCGACTTTTACCACGGTAATTCTCCCCACACCTTTTCAATATCATCCATCAATTTCACAACTGTTTGAAGTTCCCCCTCGCTATAGTTGTTTAAAACTGAAAAGATTGATTTTTCAATATATTCTTGTTGCTCCTTATGGATTTTAAAAATTTCGATGCCTTTTTCAGATAATCTCAAATATTTATTTTTCCCATTATTCGGATCAAAATCAAAAACAACTAAATTTTTTTGAATCAATCTTCTAACACTTTGAGTTATTGCACTTCTCGAAACTTCTAATAATTCAGATAATTTTACTAGATTTAAGGGCTGATTTTTCCCAATCACAACAATCAAATGTACCTCATTCAACGTAATGGATTTGTCAACACCACTTTTATGCTGATTTTTTTTTAACTGGTCAAACGCTAAAATAAATCTATTGAAACGATTATTAAATGCAATAAATTCTTTTTTATCCATAATCTCTCTTTTCTTTG
>NZ_RJPX01000047.1:0-12515 GCF_003944325.1 Streptococcus mitis
TGGAGTAGGATATCTTCCAACTTACACCAGAACAACTATCACGGATCAACTCCACCAAGCATTTGGCTTCCAAACTGATTTTGAGATTATAAGCGAAAAAAATATGAAAAAAATTTTTAAAAAAACCAAATCTCGATAAAAAGTACGCATTTTTTTAAAAGAGAAAAAGAGCTCCGAAAAGCTGTTATAGCAGCATTTAGGGGCTCTTTGTTTTCAAAAAACTGTTAAAGATGGGATTATACCATATTCTCTCATTTCTTTCCATCTTTTGCTCTACTCCCCTTTTCATGGAAAAAGAAGCTGGGCAAAAACCCACTTCTAACTATCAAAAAAACGAGCATTTTCGTAGTTAGAGATGCTCGTTTTATTATGTCAGTGTTTATAATTAAAATAACAACAAAACAATTAGAAAGCCATGACAATGTATAAAGATTGTAACATAAATCAGTTAATACTCAATTATATTCAAAAAGCAACCTTTTCCACTGTCTGCTGACAGTGGACTTTAAAACATTTTTTTCCAATCCTTGAATAACTTCTTGAAGCTTATCAATGACAGCTTCCAATGTTGGGAAAGCCTTATTTTTAAAACCTCGTTTTCGAATTTCTTTCCAGACTTGTTCAATAGGGTTCATTTCTGGTGTATAAGGTGGGATAAAAGCCAAGTCAATATTACTTGGAATCTCCAAGGTACTTGATTTATGCCATATAGCATTATCCATTACAAGTAACATATAGTCATCTGGATAAGCTTGTGAGACTTGCCGTAGAAATTCATTCGTCCACTCAGTATTGCATCCTCCAGCAATGAGGAAAAAGGAATCTCCTGTCTGAGCATCTACTGCCCCATAACAATAGCGATATTCTCGCATATAATGACTAGGAATGCTAGGTCGGATTCCTTGAGGAGCCCAACAAGAACTCATCTTACTAATTCTTCCGAAACCAGCTTCATCTTGGTACATCAAACGTACTTTGTTATAAGTCCCCTTCTCTTTAAAGCGCTTACTTAAGGTCTCGAATGTAGATTTTATTTTTAGACGTCTCAATTGTTTGAGCGTCTGCCTTCTTGGGATGTTCAGGTCTGGGAGTGACCGTTCGCCAACCATGGCGTTTCAAGAGATAATAAAAACCATCACGTGTGGAAGTGCGATCAATTTCTTTTTGATAGGCTTCGAATAACTGATTGACAGTCACAAATTCCCCAGTCTGAGCAGCTTCTATATGACGTTTTAGAAATGCTTGTTCTTCTTCGTAAGTCATATATTCTCTATGACGTCCACCACGGGTCTCTTGAAGAAGAGCTTCTAAACCAAACTCCTTGTATTTTTTCAAATTCCTCCAAACAGTTGTTTTATTGCAATCTAGCAGATCTATGATTTCCTTATAACTCTTTCCTTTTGAGCGAAAATAAATAATCTGTAGACGTTTATGATATTTGGCGTACAATGAATCTCGCAGGAGTTTTTCAATTTTCTGTATTTCTTCGTTTGTGAGTTTCATAACTACTATTATAAGATGTTTTTTGATTTTAGTATAGTATTAAAACTAATTGACTATAGTATAGTATGAAATAACAATATAGCGTGATGATTGTAATTCTTTTGACATTTTCCCTCCAGAAAATAAAAAAAGAGAACAATATTCAACTGTTCTCCAAAATAATTTTATTAAAAAGAAAAACCCTGCCAAATTAATTTTTGGTAGGGTTTTTGGTAGGAAACTAAATTAATTTATCAGTTTCTAAAATGTGTTCACGATTCTAAAAGGCTGATACTATAGTATTCCGAATTCTAATTGGTATATGCCTCTTATTTAAGAGTAACTGAAGCTCCAGCTTCTTCCAATTTAGCTTTGATTTCTTCAGCTTCTGCAGTTGCAACGCCTTCTTTAACAAGTGCTGGTGCACCATCAACAAGTTCTTTAGCTTCTTTAAGACCAAGACCAGTGATTTCACGTACAACTTTGATAACGCCAACTTTTTTGTCGCCTGCAGATGTCAATTCAACGTCGAATGAATCTTTAGCAGCACCAGCGTCAGCAGCACCAGCTGCAGCAACAGCTACAGGAGCAGCTGCGGTTACACCAAATTCTTCTTCGATAGCTTTTACAAGGTCGTTCAATTCAAGGATTGAAGCTTCTTTAATTTCAGCAATAATGTTTTCAATGTTCAATGCCATTGTTATTTCCTCCAAATATGTTTTTAAATTTATAATAGATCTTTCGTAGCTAGGCTACGCTGCGTAGCTTAAAATTAAGCTGCGTCTTCTTTGTTGTCTGCAACCGCTTTGACTGCAAGAGCAACGTTGCGCACTGGCGCTTGAAGTACAGAAAGGAGCATAGAAAGAAGTCCTTCGCGGTTTGGAAGAGTTGCAAGAGCAAGAATCTCTTCTTTAGATGCGACAGCGCCTTCGATTGCACCACCTTTGATTTCAAGTGCTTCAGCGTTTTTAGAAAAGTCGTTCAAGATTTTCGCTGGTGCGATAACATCTTCGTTAGAAAATGCTACTGCAGATGGTCCAACAAATACTGATGCAAGTTCTTCAAGACCAGCTTTTTCAGCTGCACGACGCAAGATTGAGTTTTTAATAACTTTATACTCAACTTCGTTTCCACGAAGCTCACGACGAAGAACTGTATCTTGCTCAACTGTCAAACCACGAGCGTCAACAACGACGATAGATGCAGCAGCTTTCATTTTTTCAGCTACTACGTCAACTAGTTCCGCTTTTTTAGCAATAATTGCTTCACTCATTAGTGTGTTCACCTCCGTTATTATTTTGCTTGGGGAAATTTTTCCAAAAGAAAAACGCGCCCAAACCTAGACACGAAAGTACAATACGCTTCTTTTTACATGATACGTTTTGTCCTCGGTAGGATCCTTATGAGTCGAGCTCCCCTACTGTCTTAGGCAGTTTTTTCAAACCGTATATAAGTATAGCATAGTTAAAAAAAGAATGCAAGATTTTTGCAAACTTTTTTTAAAATTTTTCGTGATTTTTCTTTTAAAGTTCTACTGTCAGGACTTGACCTTGCCTAACAACCTGTTCTCCGGCGATATAAACATCATCAACATCACTGGATTTAACAGCATAGACGAGATGAGAAAGCATATTCCCCTTAGGTTGGAGATGGATTTTGCCTTGTGGTTGAATAACCAGAAAATCTGCCTGCTTGCCAACTTCCAGACTTCCTATCTGATTTTCCATTCCTAGAACCTTAGCCCCTTCGATTGTCAGTGCCTTGAGAGCCATTTCGATAGGAAATTGGCTGGCATCTCCACTTTTCATCTTCTGAAGAAGGGCTGCTGTCCGTCCTTCCTCAAACATATCCAGATTGTTATTGGAAGCAACCGAGTCAGTCGCAATTCCCACTGCTACTCCCGCTTTTTGGAGCTGGATAATTGGAGCAATTCCTGATGCCAATTTGAGATTACTGATAGGATTATGCGCAATTGCCACTTGAGAAGTTGACAAGCGTTTAATTTCTCGCTCGTTTAATTCTACTCCATGAGCAAAGACAGACGGATGATCTAAGTAACCCAGTTCTTCTAGAAAAGCGAGGGGGCGTTTGCCGTATCGTTTCAGGATAATGCCTGATTCCTCCTTGGTCTCCGCCACATGGATATGGATGGGAATGTCTAGCTCTTTTGCCATTCCCAAGCTCTCTTCCAGCAAATCTTTACTACAGCTGTAGGGAGAATGTGGGGCTACCATTACCATGAAATTTGGATTTTCATATCCTAAGATTTCCTCAATGATGGCCCGTGTTCTGCTTATAGTCTCAGCAGTCGTTTCTGCCTCTGAAGAAAAGAGAGTCGGTGAGAAATAGCAACGCATCTTAGAGACTTTCACTGCCTGATAAATTTGCTCAATATTCACTCCATTGGGATTATACATATCATTGAATGTTGTTGTTCCTGACTGAAGCATCTCTGTCAGCGCTGCTTTGACCGCCTTGGTAGTCATGTCTGAAGTAAACTCAGCTTCTGCAGGCCAGATATAGTCATTGAGCCATTCATGGAGATTACTGTCATCTCGGATTCCTCGCAAACCTGTCATGGCAGAATGGGTGTGGCAATTGACCAAGCCAGGCATAATCCAGGCTCCCTGATAGTCTATAATCTGCTCAGCTTGCTCTAAAATCTCTGGATTCTCTTGACCAACATAGATGATTTGAGAATCCTTAACGGCTAAGATTCCATTCAGATAAACATGGAAATCTTGGTCACAAGTCACGATATTTACATGCTGATAGACTTTCATTCTAGGCTCCTTTTCTAAAAGACAATTTACAGTGAATAATTTTTCTAGCTATTGTAACAAAAAAGTCACCCGAAGGCAACTTTTTTCGTCCATAAGATTTCAAAATAGAAAGGCTTATTCTGAGCTAAAAGCTGCAGCTTGCTGCATTTGGTAATACTTGCCTTTTCTAGCCATGAGGTTCTGATGATTGCCATACTCAACAATGTCGCCATCCACCAAGACAAGAATCAAATCTGCATCCTGAATGGTTGACAAACGATGAGCAATGATAAAGCTTGTGCGCCCCTTCATGAGTTTGGCAAAGGCATCCTGTACTAGCACCTCTGTCCGTGTATCGATGGAGGAAGTCGCCTCGTCTAAGATAAGAATCTTAGGGATAACTAGAAAGACTCGGGCAATGGTCAAGAGCTGGGCCTGCCCTACAGATAGAGATTCTCCTGCATTTTCCAACTTAGTATCGTATCCCTGTGGCAACTGTTGGATGAAAAAGTCCGCATTGGCTGCTTTGGCAGCAGCAATCACTTGCTCCCGACTAGCTTCAGGGTTACCAAAGGCAATATTGTCATGAATAGTTCCTTGCTTGAGCCAGGTTTCTTGGAGCACCATCCCAAACTGCTGTCTCAATGATGCTCGGGTATAGTCGTAAATGGATTGGTTGTCTAGCAAGATATCTCCCGAGTTAATAGGATAAAAACGCATGAGGAGATTGATAAGAGTTGACTTACCAGCACCTGTCGGACCAACGATGGCTACCTTACTACCAGCTGGGATATCGATAGACAAGTCCTTAATCAAGATCTTTTCTGGATGGTAGCCAAAAGAGACCTGTTTAAAGGAAATAGCTCCCTTGACTTGGTCACTGGTCAAGACTTCCTTACCTGTTTCAGCTACCTCAGGACTTTCTAAGACAGCATAGACGCGCTCTGCACAAGCCAGAGCACTTTGCAACTCAGCTAGAACTGAAGAAATATCGTTAAAGGGCTTGGTGTACTGTTGGACGTAATTCAAAAAAGTCACTAAACGACCGATGGTCAAGGTTGAACCCATCATGATACGATAAGCTCCTACTCCAGCTAAAAGCGCATAAATGAGCGCATTGACAAAGCGAGTCGAAGGATTAACCGTTGATGAATAAAAGATGGCTGACTGAGAATACGCTGAGTAATTGTTATTCGCCTCATGCAGTCTTTGGATAAACTCTGTTTGAGCATTAAATGACTGGATAATGGTCTGCTGGCTAAGCGACTCTTCAATCAACTGAGTCTGAATTCCCCTAGTCTCTGTTTGCTTTTGGAAGAGATGATAGGATCTCTTGGCGATGAAGTGTGAAATGACCATAGACAGAGGTGTTAAGAGCAGAACTAATAGCGTCATCAGAAGATGAATTTGGAGCATGGCTAGAATACTAACCAAAATCATCAAAATACCAATGAAAAATTGGTTAAAAATCATAGTCAAGCCAGCTGCCAACTGTTCGATGTCTGTGGTCACACGACTGACCATCTCTCCACTGCCTTGACGATCGACAAAAGCAATCGGTAAACGATGGAGTTTATGGATGATTCGCTCTCGTAAGTCTCTGGTATAAGAGAAAATTAGACGATTATAGAGGAGAGGGTTGACCCACTGCACAAGGGTATTTCCTATGACCACCAAGATCATTTGGAGAAAAATCTGCCAAAAAACTGGTGAAGAACCAGCCACTAGGACTTGGTCAATGACCTGACCAATCAGGATAGGTAGGTAAATCGATAAGCCAACTTGGGCAATAGTTCCTAGAAAGGCTAGAAAAAGGAGGAAGGGATGGATTGCTAAATCTTTGACCAAACGTTTGAGCGTCTGGTTTGCAGTTTGTCGTTTCATACTAATCCTCCTTTCCATGTTGGGATGCATTGATTTCACGATAGACTTGACTAGTTTGCATCAAATCCTCGTGCTTGCCGATAGCTAGGAGCTCACCTTTTTCCAAGAGGAGAATCTGGTCTGCCATACGAAGTGTTGAGGTTCGTTGAGAAATCAAGATTAAGCTCATGCTAGGTAAGTTCTCTCGGATAGCCTTCAAGAGCTTGGACTCGGTGATGGTATCGAGGGCCGAGGTCGCATCATCTAAGATAAGGAACGGAGCTTGGCGCAAGACTGCACGTGCAATAGACAGCCTTTGTTTTTGCCCACCTGAAAAATTTCGACCTCCTGCCTCAACAGTGGCGTCCACCCCCCCTTCCTTTTCACTAACAAACTCCTTAGCTTGCGCAATTTCCAAGGCTTGCCAAAGTTCCTGATCAGATAGTTCTTGATTCAAACCCAAAGTCAAGTTGGAACGAATAGTTCCCTTAAAGAGTTCGACCTTTTGGGGCACATAGGCAATCCAGGACCGCCACTGCTCCAAATTAAGAGGACTACGTCCATCTCGATAAAGGTCAATGCTTCCCTGATTTGCTGAATAAAGTCCAAGTAAGACTTGCACCAAGCTTGATTTACCAGAACCCGTTCCCCCAATGATGCCAAGGATCTGTCCTTGCTTCATATCAAAGGAAATGTCTTTCAGAGAAGGCTGGGCCGCATCAGGATAGGTAAAGGTCAGTTCTTGAACTTGTAAAACCTGATTACTGGTAGCTTGCTTTTGTTCTAATTCTGAATGGATATCTTCTGGAGTTTCGGCAAAGACTTCCTCGATTCGCTTGGCTGAGAT
Organism: Streptococcus mitis; assembly: GCF_003944325.1. Classification (GTDB taxonomy): domain Bacteria; phylum Bacillota; class Bacilli; order Lactobacillales; family Streptococcaceae; genus Streptococcus; species Streptococcus mitis_CW. The sequence continues at coordinate 6,955 of NZ_RJPX01000047.1, forward strand.
GTAGGACTGGTTGAGAGAATTGATCAGCATGGCTAGCTTGACCAATTCTACCAAGATCTGTAGGAGATAATTAATAAGGGCAATGAGGGCACCTTGACTGAGTAAATCTCCTTGAATTGAAATATAGCCCTGCCAGATAATGACGAGGAGAGTTCCATTGACAATCAGATAGGTCAGAGGGGTTAATAAACTAGACCATAAACCTGTCTTTTCTTGCAATCTTGCATAAACTTGGTTAAGGGTTTGAAAAATCTGTAACTCTCGTTTTTCCTGACCAAAAGCACGAATAACCCGCATACCTTGTAATTGCTGGCGCGTTTCCTGAACCAGCTGGTCCGTTTTCTTTCTGAGACTACTGTAGAGAGGATTGACCAGTCGAGAGAGCCCGACAATAACGATTGTCAAAATCACAACCATGACCAAGAACCAGAAAGTCAGTTCAGCTGAGATGCGATAGGCCATAAAAATGGCTCCAAAAACGATAATAGGGGCTCTCAAAAATAGGCGCAAGAATTGATTAATACCAGTCTGAATCTGATAGGTGTCCGAAGTCAAACGAGTCACCAAGCTTGAAGTTGTCAGACGGTCTCTGCTATCCTTGGGTAGGGAAAGAATATGACGATAGAGGTCGTTTGTCAATTCTTTGGCAAATCCAACCGCAGCCTTAGCTGAGTAAAACTGAGCTACCAAGGCCACTACAACACCAATCACTGCAAAGATAAGGAGTAGGCCAATCTGCATCCATAGATGCCCTTGATCTCTCTGGGGCAAGGATTGGTCAACAATCCCTGCAATCACCATGGGAACCAAGAGCTCAAAAACAGCTTCTAGTAGCTTGAACAAGGGTGCTAAAATCGATTCTTTAATGTAGGGTTTAAAGTAAGATAGTAAGTGTTTCATAAATCCCTTCTATTCGTATTCTGAAAATGAAGAAAGTGGGAAGCTCCCACCCTCTCAATTTTATTTGTTTAAGTAAGGCAATAAATAGCCATATCCTGCCTCTTCCATCTCATTCTCGGCCACAAAGCGCAAGGAAGCAGAATTGATACAGTAACGGAGGCCACCAAACTCACGCGGTCCATCTGTGAAAACATGACCCAAGTGAGCATTACCTGATCGAGAACGAACCTCGATTCGCTCCATTCCATGACTAAGATCCTTGTAATAGTGAATCAATTCCTTGGAAATTGGACGGCTAAAACTTGGCCAACCACAACCTGAGGCAAACTTATCCTTGGCAAAAAAGAGTGGCTCACCTGTCGTAATATCTACATAAATCCCTTCTTCAAAGGTTTGGTCATAGGCATTGGTAAATGGAGTCTCTGTAGCAGCTTCTTGAGTAACACGATAGGACTCTTCAGATAAGCTTTCCTTCAACACCTCTTGACTAGGATTTTCATAATTTGCTGCGTCAATCAATGGCTTCTCAGCATCGGTCACATCGATATGACAGTAACCTGAAGGATTCTTCTTAAGATAGTCTTGGTGGTAGTCTTCAGCCAGAATGTAATGACGTAGTTTCTCCACTTCTACTGCAATCTTTCGACCCAGCATGCGCTCCTGCTCCTGCACAACTGTGTAGATAGCTGGCAAATCATCTTCATCTTGGTAATAAATCCCAGTCCGATACTGACGTCCACGGTCATTCCCTTGTTGATTGATGGATAAAGGGTCGATGACACGGAAATAATAAAGTAAAATCTCTCTGAGTGACACTGCTTTCTCATCGTAAATCACTTGAACCGTTTCTGCATGATCTGTTTCCTTGAGCAGCTGGTAATTAGTCGTTTCGACTTGTCCATTAGCGTAGCCAACACTGGTTGCTAATACACCAGAAATGCGTGAAAAATACTCCTCTAGGCCCCAAAAACAACCACCTGCTAGATAAATTTCTGCCATCTTTATTTCTCCTTTATCAAGTTTTTAACTAATACTCTTCGAAAATCTCTTCAAACCACGTCAGCTTACATCTGCAACCTCAAAACAGTATTTTGAGCTAACTTCGTCAGTTCTATCCATAACCTCAAAACACTGTTTTGAGCAGCCTGTGGCTAGCTTCCTAGTTTGCTCTTTGATTTTCATTAAGTATAAACTTCTTTTCAAAAAAAGGATAGGAAGCCCTCTGGTCAAGAGTTTCCCCATCCTATCTTCTATTCTTTATTTTGCTTGGACACGGACACCTTGCGTATCAACTTTCAAGTCATGCAGTTTTCCTTTGAAGGGTTGTTTTTCCAATTCTGCCTTAATCCTTGGCATCTTATCATGAGAAGCCAAGACCATAACTGTCGGTCCAGCGCCAGAGAGGTAGGTTGCATAGGCACCATTTTCTTTGGCCACTTGCTTAATCGTCGCAAATTCTCTCACCAAGTCCTGACGGTAGCGCTCGTGGAAGAGGTCTCCCTCGATTGCTTGACCAGCTGTCACCATATCTCCTGCCAACAAGGCAGCAACCGCCACATTGGCAATAGAACTAGCCGAAACAGCTTCCTTGTAAGACAATTTCTTAGGCAAGACACCACGGCTGTCTCTAGTACGCAATTCATAGTTTGGAATGTAGGCTAGGAAATCACACTCTGGGAAGTCTGCTACGATAGCTGAAACTTGCCCATCAACAGAGCTCGCAACAACAAGATTACCATAAATAGCAGGAGCCACATTGTCAGGATGTCCTTCAATCTTGGTCGCTAATTGCAATTTTTCATGGTCTGACAAGTTGAGCTGGCCCAGTTGGTTGGCTAGTTCAATCCCAGCAACAATAACCGAGCTAGAAGAACCCAAGCCACGCGCCAAGGGAACATCACTGGTCATTTTCAAACGTCTTGGGTGCAAGTCTGGTACAATTTGCAAAGCGATTTTGAGCAAGAGATTACGTTCGTCATGTGGAATCCATTTGCCAATCTGGTGTTCAATCAACCACTCATCTCGTTCTTCACAGACCTCGATTTGAAGGTACTTGGTTACAGCTACACCGACCGAGTCAAAACCTGGCCCGATATTGGCACTGGTTGCAGGTACAATAATCTTCATCTTATTCTCCTAGCACCTTGAAGGTATTCAAGAGGTCGAATTCTGAAACCTTCTTCAATTCAGCTGAGACATTTTCAAGTTGAGATTTATTAATCTTGTGTGTAATGATAACGACACGCGCCTTGTCACCCTCTTTTCCGTCTTGGAGGATTTGCTTGAAGGAAATATCTTGAGCATTAAAAATTTCAGCCAACTTCAAGACCTGACCTTTTGAGTCTGGTGCCAAGATTGAGAAGTAGTAGTTTGCTTTAACATCCTCAGGATTTGCCAAGACCAAGTCACGGCTGTATTCGTTGAAGTCTTTACCGATGGTTCCATCATTCAGGCGACGAACGATACGAACAATATCAGCTACAACACTTGTTGCAGTTGGTTTTTGACCAGCACCTGGTCCGTAGTACATAGACTCACCAATACCGATAGATTCTACAAAGACAGCGTTCATTACGCCATTCACACTGGCAAGTGGATGCGCTTTAGGAAGGAAAGTTGGAGTTACTTCTGCAGCAATTCCTGAAGGAGTTTCCTCAATAGAACCAACCAATTTCACTACATAGCCAAGTTCTTGAGCTACAGCTACGTCTTCTGGTGTGATGTTACGGATTCCCTTGTGGGCTACATCGTCAAAGGCAACCTTCATGCCAAAAGCAAATTGGCTCAAAATAACCATCTTGTAGGCTGCATCAATCCCATCCACGTCATTTGTCGGGTCACTTTCTGCAAAACCTAGTCTTTGCGCTTCCGCAAGAGCATCATCGTAAGACCAGCCTTCTTCCACCATCTTGGTCATCATGAAGTTGGAAGTTCCGTTAACCACTCCAAGCACGCGCGTGACTTTATCAGAAGCCAAGGAATTTGCTAAAGTACGAAGAATTGGAATCCCACCAGCTACTGCTGCTTCGTAGTAAAGTGCTACCTTATTATCTTGAGCGATTTCTAACAATTCTGCACCATGGACAGCCAAAAGGTCCTTGTTAGCAGTAACAACGTGTTTTCCAGCTTCCAAGGCACGAGTGATAAAAGTCTTAGCAGGTTCGATACGCCCCATCAATTCCACTACAATGGTAATGTCTTGGTCTGACAAAATATCATCTACATTGGTTACAAAGTTAAAGTCATTCCCTGCTGCAAGCAAGCGATTCTTTTCATCTTCATCCTTGACCAATACCTTAGCAACTTCAATCTCTGAATGTGCTGATTGATTGATTTTTTCTCCATTTTCCTTTAGGAGGAAAGGCACACCACTTGCAACGGTACCAAATCCTAGTAAAGCAATTTTAACTGTCATGTTTGTCTCCTCGAAATTTTCTAATATAGCCATTATAACAGAATTTTGTGAAAATTCCTATTATAGTAAATCACTATTTCAGTCTAAAAAAGAAAAAACGAATCAAACGATTCGCTCTTCTTAAAATCTGAAAATAGCTTTCCAGAAATGATTATCCAATCTTTTGCAGATTGATCACTGCATCGTGATTGATCAAGACTTGGCCATACTCTTGTAAGACTGAACGACTGATATCACTATCGTCTGCAAACTCACGCATACGAGCCAACAGCCAAGCTGGATATGGACTTGGATGATTTTCAATATCCACTAAAATAGTCAAATAATAGCGCTCATTCATCTTGTAGAGTTCAGAAGTTTCCATATCAAAAGTCACTGTCTTGGCAAAAGCCACCAAATCAGCTAACTTAGAAAAAGAAAGAATGTAGTAGATGTAAGGCTCTTTCTTGCTTTCAACTTCTTGTTCAGCCTGCTCCTGCTCTTCTTCCCTGGCTTCTACTTGCTCTAGAGATTGAATCGCTTCGATATCATCCTTAGTCTTTTCTGCAATGCTCTTTTCCAAGGTTTTGATAAATTCATCTGGCGACATTTGAGCCAATTCTTCCATATCTGGTAAATCCGATAAGTCTTCAAAATCTAGATTTTGATCAATCTTTGATTTGGTTACAAAGACATCTACCTTATCAGGTTTTGGAGTCACACGGAAGCTCAACATGCCTGTATCCAGAAAGCTATCAGGCATCTCTAACTCATCCAAGATAGCATAAAAGAACTCTTCTGTTTTTTCTTGAGGAACGAGAAAGTCTGCAATCTCCATGCCACGATCCATCAAATCCTCTAAAGACATCGTGATTTTCAAAGTTGTATCACTAATTTGTTTCATTTTCATTGCTAGTAACCTCATACTTTCAGTTCTATCTATTATACTAGATTTTTACGATTTTATCAAAAGAATGAAGCGAGAATGTGATATAATACTAGAGACCATTTTACAATACGGGACTTTGACAGTTATGAAGTAAAAAAATCCTCATAAAGGTTGATATAAGAGCATTTTCTTGTCAAATTTTACCACTTTTCATTTGCGTACTTTCTCGTACTTTGTTATAATGGAGTGAGGTATGAAAAGATGAGAGTTAAACAATCAAAGTCAAAAAACACTATCAACTACGCTATTATTAAAGATATCAAGGTTGGAAATAAACGGACTTCTACTATCGTAGAAAACCTAGGCAATCATAACACA
>NZ_RJPX01000048.1:0-12434 GCF_003944325.1 Streptococcus mitis
CAATTATAAGTTCAAACATCTTTATGGAGTAGGATATCTTCCAACTTACACCAGAACAACTATCACGGATCAACTCCACCAAGCATTTGGCTTCCAAACTGATTTTGAGATTATAAGCGAAAAAAATATGAAAAAAATTTTTAAAAAAACCAAATCTCGATAAAAAGTACGCATTTTTTTAAAAGAGAAAAAGAGCTCCGAAAAGCTGTTATAGCAGCATTTAGGGGCTCTTTGTTTTCAAAAAACTGTCAAAGATGGGATTATAATACACAAAAATAGGGAGCTTGTCAATAGAAAAGAAGCAATTTAATTAAAAATATTCTTGTTTTTTCAAATTGCAATTAAATAAGCAATTTTCAGATAATAATTGAAAATTCAAGCTGTTTATGTTATAATGATAGCGATTAAATTCGAGGTGAAAAATGGCACATTTATTAGAAAAAACTAGAAAAATTACTTCTATTCTGAAGCGTTCGGAGGAGCAGTTACAGGAAGAACTTCCCTACAATGCGATTACCCGTCAATTGGCAGACATTATTGACTGTAACGCTTGTATCGTCAATAGCAAGGGACGTCTCCTTGGTTATTTTATGCGTTACAAAACCAATACGGATCGTGTAGAGCAGTTCTTCCAAACTAAGATTTTCCCTGATATATATATTCAGGGGGCCAACATGATTTATGATACCGAAGCTAATCTGACAGTTGATCACGATTTGAGTATTTTCCCTGTGGAAAGTCGTGCCGACTTTCCAGATGGTTTGACGACCATTGCTCCGATTCATGTATCAGGGATTCGCCTTGGTTCTTTGATTATTTGGCGCAATGACAAAGAATTTGATGACGAGGACTTGATTCTTGTTGAGATTGCCAGTACCGTTGTTGGGATTCAGCTTCTTAACTTCCAACGTGAAGAAGATGAGAAAAATATTCGTCGCCGTACTGCTGTCACCATGGCAGTCAATACCCTCTCTTACTCAGAACTCCGTGCTGTTTCAGCAATTTTAGGGGAGTTAAATGGCAATGAAGGGCAGTTGACTGCGTCTGTGATTGCAGACCGTATCGGAATTACCCGTTCTGTGATTGTCAATGCCCTTCGTAAACTTGAGTCTGCGGGGATTATTGAAAGTCGCTCGCTTGGAATGAAGGGAACCTACCTTAAGGTCTTGATTTCAGATATTTTTGAAGAAGTGAAGAAAAGAGATTACTAATGACTAAGGCTTTGATTTCGATTGATTATACAGAAGATTTTGTTGCTGATAGTGGAAAGTTGACAGCAGGCGCCCCAGCTCAGGCAATTTCGGAAGCCATTAGCAAGGTGACTCGGTTAGCTTTTGAACGCGGAGATTATATCTTCTTTACCATTGATGCTCACGAGGAAAACGATTGTTTCCATCCAGAAAGTAAATTATTCCCTCCTCACAATTTGATTGGCACTAGTGGACGCAATTTATACGGAGATTTGGGGACCTTTTATCAAGAGCATGCTTCAGACAGTCGTGTCTTTTGGATGGATAAACGCCATTACTCAGCTTTTTCAGGGACTGACCTGGATATCCGTTTGAGAGAGCGTCGCGTGTCTACAGTTATTTTAACAGGTGTCTTGACGGACATCTGTGTCCTACATACAGCTATAGATGCCTATAATCTAGGATATGATATCGAGATTGTAAAACCAGCCGTTGCTTCCATCTGGCTTGAAAATCATCAATTTGCCCTAGGTCATTTCAAAAATACACTTGGGGCTAAGTTAGTAGATGAAAATCTAGATGAAATTTCAGACTAACTTGCTTAGTAAAAATGAAAAAAATCTGAAAAAAGTGTTGACAAGTATCCCAAAAGTTGATATACTAGTAAAGTAATCGACGCGGGGATGGCGGAATTGGCAGACGCGCAGGACTAAGGATCCTGTGACCGCTTTAGGTCGTGAGGGTTCAAGTCCCTCTCTCCGCATAGGACAAGAGTTAGCTTAGGCTAGCTCTTTTGTTTTATAAGGTTTATATATCTATGGTGGGCGTCCTTCGCTTTCAGATAAATAATATAGTTTGAAATTTCTCCTAATTTTCTTTACTCTTTCTACTTTTTCCGAATAAATAGATAGAAGAATCAAATCTAGTAAATCTAGATTTAAAAATGTGCTATAATGAAAGGAGAGAAAGTATGACTGTACGTCATCCGGGCATTAGCCCAACTAATGATTTGGTTGCTAAGAAGATTTTTAGCAATCCAGAAATCACTTGTCAATTTATTCGTGATATGCTGGACTTGCCAGCAAAAAATGTGACTATTTTAGAGGGAAGTAATATTCACGTCTTACCTTCCCTGCCGTACTCGGCGCAGGATTTCTATACCAGTATAGATGTTTTAGCTGAACTAGATAATGGAACGCAAGTAATTATTGAAATCCAAGTTCATCATCAGAATTTTTTTATCAATCGTTTGTGGGCTTACTTATGCAGTCAGGTCAATCAAAATCTAGAAAAAATTCGTCAACGTGAAGGTGATACTCATCAGAGTTACAAACACATCGCACCAGTATACGCAATCGCTATTGTGGATAGTAATTATTTCTCAGATGACCTGGCTTTTCATAGCTTTAGTATGCGAGAGGACACGACAGGTGAGGTCTTAACCATCACAAATAATGGTCAAGAAAACCATCTAGTCAAGATGGCGTTCTTAGAACTAAAAAAATATAGAGAGACCAGCAAAGACGAGGTTCGCAAACCCTGGTTGGAGTTTTTCGGGAATAAACCCTTTACCCAAGAACCCGAGCGAGCCATCAGCCAAGCAGACCAACTGCTGGACTACAAGAGCTGGTCCGAGGAGGATAGGAAAATGTTTAGTGAACAACGCAGACGCGAAGAACAAGCCTTGTTAGCGCAGGACTATGCCTTGGAACAAGCTGAAGAAAAAGGACTGAAAAAAGGCTTAGTAAATCTCGTTCGCCAGCATCTTTTAACCGCTGAGGTTGCAAGTCAGCAGTTAGGCATGACTGTCTCTGAGTTCGAGGCACTATTATAAGACCATCACCAATAATGGAGAAGAAAACCATCTAGTCAAGATGGCATTCTTGGAATTAAAAAAATACAGAGAAACCAGCAAAGATGAGGTTCGTAAACCATGGTTGGAGTTTTTTGGGAATAAGCCATTTACCCAACAACCCGAGCGAGCCATTAGCCAAGCAGACCAACTGCTGGACTACAAGAGCTGGTCCGAGGAGGACAGGAAGATGTTTAGTCAACTACGTATGCGCGAAGAACAAGCTTTGTTAGCACAGGACTATGCCTTGGAAACTGCTAGGGCAGAAGGTAGTTTCACTATGTTAGTAAATCTAGTACGTCAAGGTCTTCTAACACCTGAGGTTGCGAGTGAGCAATTGGGCATGTCAGTAGCTGAGTTTGAGTCACTATTGAAAGACCATCATTAATAAAACCTAAAAATACAGAGAAACCAGCAAAGACAAGGTTCGCAAACCGTGGTTGGAGTTTTTCGGGAGAAGCTCTTTACCCAATAATAAGTTTTCATCAATCCGCTGTCTATAAAATGTAAGGATAGGCAGTCTACCATTTAAAATAAAATAATGACAGATTTTTCCGAAACAAAAGGTAAAATCTGTTTTTATTTATATTAAATTTTTATAATATATAGTCTAAAAAGGCTGTATAATAAGCGTTGCATATATATATATATATATATATATATATATTACAGAAATGCCTTGAAATAGTACGATTACAGCGTTTACATTTTTAGATGTTGTTTATGTAAATACTTGATTTTTTATTTTAAAAGAGTTAACATATCATTGAGTCCTTGTGTCTCGAAGATTTTAAACTTATTCTACTGAAACAATAGAAAGGACATATTTATGTTTGGTAAAAAGTCTAATGATAATGGTGAAAAATTATACCGTTATTCTATTCGTAAGTACCATTTTGGTGCTGCAAGTGTTGCCGTAGCGGCATTAATGTTTTTCGCTAATGGTGCGGTTAAGGCAGATACTTTAGCTGTATCACCTGTTACGGCTAATACTGAAAAGGTAAATGCTGGTGTTACGGGACTGACAGAGGGAGTTCCTCCTAAAGAGAATCTTATAGAGAAATCAAAAGAAGTAGAGGGTGATAAAACAACTGTTGCTCAGAAGCCAGTGGATAAGTCTCCTCTTGTTCAGGCTATTAGTGAACTTCAAGCTGCGATTGCAAAAGCAGACGAGGAAAGTTTATTAAGTTTATCTAATCAACTTTCTCAATTAACCGATGAAAATAAGCGTTTACTTGATGGAGAAAATGTTTCTAAGGAAGCGCTTACAAGCCAAGTGAGTCGAGTTCAATCTCTTACAGAGCAAGTACGTCAGCTTAAGTCTAAGACGGAAGATAAAACCTCTAACAAGGAAGATAGAGCTGATTCTAAAGCTCAAAATACAAAAGAGCTCAAAGTATCTGATAAAGCTGTGATTCCTACTAATCAGAATGAAGAAATCAAAGCTGTTCAAAAAGATGAAAATAAAGGGGAAGGCACTGCTAACAAAGATAAATTGGAGGCGCTTTCTAAAAGTTTAATCACTTACTTAGATACTGCTAAAAAAATTGAACGCCCTGAGACCAAGAAACTTTTAGAGGGGGTAGAAGAAATTGTCCGCTCTGTCGAAAATGGCTTAGTAAATCCGAAATTAACTACTTCAGAAATAGAAGAGTTAATGAAGCAAGGTAAGCAAGCAGAGAAAAAACTAGTACTTGCTGTCACACGTGAACATTCAGGGAAGCGTGATACTCGAAATGGAAATAAGATGCTTCCAGAATCTTATTTTAGAGCACCTAATACTAGAGAAGGGGCTAATACGGAGTTTGGGAATGCCTACACAGCATGGATGATTACAAACGATGACTTTAGAAGATTCCAATCAGCAGCTATTAATGATCCAAACTATCATGGATATAATTATCCAGTAGGGACATTCTTGTATAACTCGAATAATGCTGAAAATAGCCCGATTAACAATAATAATATGCAAGGACCTCAAAGAATTGCATGGACTAGAAATAGGGTTTATGTACAGGTAAATCGTGTATCAGGGAATGAACAATCAGGTTATGAGTTTAACTGGAAGATTCAATTTAATAATGGTCATGAACCTCACCAAAAACCATTCTACTACTTTACATTGCCTGACGGACATAACTTTAGTAGTTCAGTTGTGTTAAAAGAAAATGACTCTCAAATTGCAACAGGAACTATTGATGATGTGTTACAAAAATCTAAAGGTCTTCTGAATGGTAAAATGGGTACAACTGAAGGCGTTAATGGTGGAGAATATTACAAAGGTACAGGTCTTATTAATGGTCATCCATATATTCAAGCACCTATTAGAACATTAGAAGATTTTGTTAAGAATTCTACTAACTACTACTTTAATAGAAGTGGTGTAAATGGAGATATTATTCAAAAATCGGATTTCCTATTTGAAAATATTAGAAATTCGACTAAAAACATTATCGCAATTCAACCTCAAGGAAGAAATTCAGGAGGATTTAACCATTCTTATTCATTCGAATTTACAACACATTCTAATAGTGGAGTTGCTCCTTATTATGTTGCAGGTGTAAAGACATATGAAACTACTTTGGGATTAACTCAACACAGAAGTTACTCTCAATGGGGAACATTGAAAGATGCCTATACTATTAAAACAGATTCATTTATGAACGGGGACTTTAAAAAGAAAACTTTCTTAAAAGGAACTCAATTAGGTGTCATAGAAAGTGATTCATTTAGTTTTAATAGTACAAATGCAGCAACATCGGCTATAGGTGACCGTTTTATTGACGCTGGATTAGTATTAAGAAATAATGCTACAGGTCGAGATGAAAAACCGCAAAAAGGAAGATTATTGCTAAAAGTTACTCCGACGGCTACTTTAAATGGGTCTCAATATTCTCATATTCATAATTTATATAATCCGAATGACTCAAGTGATTGGGCTACTAATTCAACAGATAGAACAAAAGGTGGACATTTAGCATATTTAGAAGGAACATATAATGGTTCGACTATTAAACTTCCATTCTCATTTAATATCGTAACTCAGTCAGATATTTTTGAGCCTGTAAAAAACGAAACAAAAGAGAATCAAGCTAGAAAAACAACTGAAACCTTAGGAAATGCTGCAGATTTTATTTCTGGATATAATAATGTATCAAATAGAATTCCTGATTTGTTTACGAATTGGAGTGAAGGGAATACGGATACCTTAAGAAGAATTTTTAAAGGAGGTTCAGATAGATTCCCTGGTTCTTCAGATGATATTAAGAATCGTGCAATTAAAAATGTTGAATGGGCAGATGGTAATAGCAATCTAACAGGTGAAAAAATTGTCCCTGTAAAAGTACGTTACACTCCACAAGGGGAACAGCCATATGAGGAAACAAAATATGTAACACTGCCACCTGAATTAAATAATTTATCGATTGGTCAAGTTTTAACTGAAGCTCAAAAACAAAAAATTATTGAGTTAGCGGAAAGTACTTTTGATGCTAATTCAGCAAGTTTTGATGGAAATACTGCCAAAGTAGGGGTTAAGAAACAAGTTAAAATTACCTACATGGATAATGAAAAAAATGCATTAACAGGAAATAAAGATGATTCTGTTCGTTATGTAGATTTTCATTTTACAAACTTAACAGTTCCAGATTCTAATAAGCCTGTTGTTACAATGAATGGTAGAACATTGACTACAAATGCAGACGAAAACCAATTTATTATTTATCGTGGAGCTGCATTTAATCCAACATTCAAAGTAACAGATGAGAGTAATATTGGTAGTTTAATGGTAACAAACTTACCAAAAGGTGTTTATTTTAACAAAGTTGATAATGTTGATAAAGCGCGTGTAGGAACTACTACTGTTTTAAATCATACAATCTCTAATGATGATAGTAATAAAGTTGCAGATGATGCTGCTTTAGGGGAACAAATTGCATCAGTTGAAGCATCTGACCAATATGGTAATAGAGAAACATATAAATTTAGATATCGCATTGTAGATATTCAAGCAAAAAATAGTACGACAGAAAATCGTGATCTTGGAAGTACATTAGGAAATCCTCATGCTCACTTCAAAGTAGCAGAAAATACTACTACAGAGAATGATAAGTACTATCCAGATAATATGCAGTTTAAATGGAATGAATTTGACTCTAGAAATGTTAGATTTACTGAGGTTCCCGATAATACGAAATTAAACGAATTAGGAACTATTACTAAGTATATTGCTACGGCTGTATTCCCTAGTACTGTAAATACAAAATCAATAGGTGGAGTAAATTATACAATTTATACACCTACTAGAAAAGCTGTACCAATGACGTTTAATGTGACGGATAGTGTAGCGCCAACAGTTATGCTAAGTGGTACTACATTAACAGACGATGCTAGCAATAAGACAGTGCATCTTTTCCGTGGTTCTTCATTAGAGTTACCATTGACATACTATGATAATGTTGCAACTGGTAGAGTCAATATTAGCTATAAGAATGATGGTGGATTGCCTAGAGGTGTTTGGTTTAATGAAAATGCTAATGCAAATAGTAACTTTAATATTAGCCAAGATGGAAAGACTGAAACTAAGAAAGGGTCATACACAGTTCGAGGGAATGTTTCGAATGCGGCAATACTTGGTGAACGTACTGTAACGCTAAAGGTATCGGATTCTACTGATGGCAACGTTGATAAAGGAAACAAAAAAGAAGTTAAATTTAATATTCGAACATATGATGTTGAACCTAATAGTATAAAAGTGACTGTGGATAAAGGAACTACTTTATCAGTACAAAATGCAAAAGATGCTGTAATAAAAGTAAACGGCGCATTAGATTTACCAGAAGGTACAACTTATGAATGGGTTGATTCTAATGGAAGAAATCAAACGATTACTCCAACTACAGCTGGTGTACAAAATTATAAAGTTAAAGTTACATTACCTTCTTCTGAGTCGGGGAATAATTCATTATCTCGTTCATCTAAAATCGTAAATGTTTCTGTAAATGTTAGACCAGAAGCGCCAACGATAACTACAGAAGAAAAATATAAAGGCACTTTAGTTTCCACAGAACGTAGTATTTCAGGTACAGGACAGCCTGGAGCAAAAGTAAAAATTACATTACAAGATGGAACTACAGTTAGGGAAGTTAATGTAGAAAATAATGGTAAATGGCAATATAACTTAGCAGCGGATGAAAAACTAACACTAAATGATAAAGATTCGACTGTAAAAGCTTCTAATCCTATATCTGTGAAACAAGTTGTCGATAATATTGAATCTGTATCGAAGACTGTGAATGTTCAAATGGGAAGAGCGATATCTGTTTCTACACCTGTTAAAGCAGGACGAGATATTTCTGTTAAGTTACCTCACGATACTGCATTATTTTATCTACAAGTAATAAATGGAAGTAGTACTGTTCAATATGATGTCAAACTAGTTGATGGAAATTGGAAAATATTAAATGCAGATAAAGTTGGAACCACTGATTTAACAGTGTCTAGTGGGGATAATGTCTCTGAAAAAGTATTTACTCTTCATATTAAGGATTCGAATAAAAAGGAAAACATTCCATTTAGAATAAACGATGACACTACTATACAAGTTCGTGCTCATTATGTTAATAATAAAAATAATCCTGCAAATCCAACGAATGATGGAGGATGGGCTGTAGCATCACGAGCTACAAATACAGATCCAGTCATTTCAGTAGCAAATCAAAATGCTTCTTATATCTCAGATGGTACTTTGACAAAAGATAAGTTAAAAACTTTTGTTAATGTAACAGATGCAGAAGATGACGATAATAAAACAGTCGGAAATAGTGCTAGAGAAAACTTAGATGTAACAGTTACGAAAAATGGACAATCTGTTGATTTAACAAATGGCAAAGCCTTAAAACAAGGAACGTACAATTTAGCGTATACAACAACAGATGCTGCGGGAGTAAGAGTAACAAAAAATCATTCGATTACAGTCAATTATATAGCTAAAGCAAAACCAACTATTAACTTCATACAAGGTGAAAATGTATCGGATGCACTTAAACGAAGTATGCTTCAATTGCAAGATGGGGATGATGTAATAAATGTTCCAAATGATGCATCTGTTGAACTTACAAATTTTGATATAAACGCACCTTCAGATAATAAGACTACGCAAGCAACTGTAGTACTAAGTAATGGAACAAGACTTGCGCCTGTGACTTTGAATTATAATGTCATGAAAAAATTCGAAACAGTCACTAAAGTGTATGATTTTGCTGGAGAAGGACGTAATGATAGTCCTGCATCTTACTATCTAAATCCAGGTGGACTTCCTGGAGGTATGAGTTGGGTTGTTAAGAGAGGCAATGAAGCAGAGAAAAACGCCGATACTAATGACAACATGAAGAATATGTTGAAAGCTGATGGAGTTGGAACAACGAACTACAAATTTGGTGCTAAATATCCACGTGGTAGATTTACAAATAATCCAACAAATGATGCAGACAAACTTTCTTATATGTCAGCATTTACGCATGAAGTATTTGATATTGCAGATAGTAAAAATGTTTCTGTTAGCCAAGGAACTACTTTAAGTGCTGAACAGGCAAAAGCTGCTGTGAAGAATGCTACTGGCTCTGATACTTTACCTACTGGAACAAGATATGAATGGGTAGGAAATAAGGTAGCTAATACATCAGGTAAACAAACATTCCAAGTGAAGGTTACATTACCGCCATCACAAACAGGGGATAATTTACCAGCTGCAACTCAAGCGACACCAAGTAAGACAATCAATGTAACGGTGAACGTAACGCCACCAAAACCAACATTTGATAGTAATAAAGTGACTTCAACTTCACGTACTATTACAGGTACATTAGGTGGATTAAATGCGAATAGCAGTAATACAGTAGTGTCTGTTGCATTGAATGATGGAACTAACCGAGTATTGACAAGTGAAAATAATGGTGGAGTAAGAATTAATGGTAACACATGGACAGCAACACTTCCAGATAATGTTAAACTTCGTACATCGATTGCTAAAAATGGTGAAACAACTCAACCAAGAGGATTAACTGTCACAACAAAAATTAAAGGCTCTACTACTGCAGATGATATCAGTGTAACTAGTGATGTTAAAGCTGTTGAAATGGGTGATTACTCAGTAAACGCAACCATTGCAGGTAGCAAGCATATTGATGTTAAAGTACCACATGATGCGAAACGTATGGAATTACGATTCCACAACAGTACAGAATCAAGTAATACACCAAAAAGTATTGTTCTAGTGCGTGGAGCAGATGGTACATGGCATACAGATGCAACAAGAGCAAATAATACAGCAGTTGCTAATGCGAATGGATACGTTGGAAGAATTACTTCAACAGTAAGTACTACTAACCCAGCAGAAAATAATATTCGTATTGAACTAAATGAACAAAGTGGATCGACAAAACTTCACATTAAAGAAGAATCTGCTAATGGAGATAACACTGAATCATATGGTAGTGGATTAGGACTTCGTGTATATAACCAACCAGAAGCAGGTCAAGAGCCAAGTGCGACAGGCAAGTGGAAAGTTGCTAATGTAACGAATACTAAGCCTACATTATCTTATAAAGGGCTAGAAGCAAGTAGCGAAACAGCACGTAAAGTCTTCCCATCAGGAACAAGTATCACTAAAGCTATGCTAGAAAATCTAGTAACTGTTGGAGATACAGAAGATAAAGCTACAAATGAAACTGACAAACCGTATGGTACACCTACTATAAAAATTGTCTCAGGATTAACAGAAACACCAGGAAAAGCAACAGCATCAGGAAGCTATGCAGTAGTACTTAAAGCTGTTGACAGTCAAGGTAAAGAAAGTGACCCGTTGACCGTGTATGTGGGAGTTGTGTCTACGGANGTNAAATACCAACCAAAAGTAGGCGGGGAAACGAAAGGCACACCAATTACGATTGATGTTCCATCAGGAGCGCATCACCAAGGTGAAACCATCCCATACACACCAAAAGAAATCACAGTTGGAGATAAAGTGTATGTGCCAGCTGAAGACGGTAACAAGACTGTTACATTGACAGACAAACCACAAACTGTAGAAGTAGCCTATAAAGAAAAAGATGCTTCAACAGAAGTGAAATACCAACCAAAAGTAGGCGGGGAAACGAAAGGCACACCAATTACGATTGATGTTCCATCAGGAGCGCATCACCAAGGTGAAACCATCCCATACACACCAAAAGAAATCACAGTTGGAGATAAAGTGTATGTGCCAGCTGAAGACGGTAACAAGACTGTTACATTGACAGACAAACCACAAACTGTAGAAGTAACGTACGTAGAAAAACCATCTACATCAACTCCAACATTTACGGTAGGAACACAAAATCCACTAACAGGAAATGTTGAGGTAACAGTTGATGGGGTTCCTGAAGGTACTAAAGTCAAATTACCAGGTATTGCTAGCGAAAAAGTTGTAACTGGAGGAAAAGTAGAGTTAACTAATAACGAGCTGCCTGAAAATCCAACAACAGGAAAAGGAATTGCTCAAGAAGACGGTAAACTTCCAAAAGAAGGAACAAGTGATATTACAATTCCAGGTAAACTAACTAGCGCTAAAGGTGAGCCAGCAAGAGAGTTTGAAGTAACAATTCCACTACCAATTGTAGTTCCAGATCCAGAACACTTAACACCGAAAGAAATAGAAAAATTGGTGGATAAAGTTAAAGAATCTAATCCAAATACAATTGTGACTGCGGATGATAAGGGTAATGTTACCGTTACAGATAAAACAACTGGTGATTCAGTACTAATCCCAGCCAAAGATTTAACTATTAAAGACTTCGAACTAGTGAAACCAACCGACAAAGTTCCAGTCAAAGACACAGCCCACTTAACTCCAGAAGAGAAGAAACAAGTGGCAGACAAAGTCAAAGACAAGAACCCAGGTAAGGAAGTAACAGTAGGCGACGATGGCACAGCAACAGTGACAGATCCAACAACAGGAATCAGTCATACAATTCCAGGAACAGAGCTAGTAAACCAAGACTTCGAACTAGTGAAACCAACCGACAAAGTTCCAGTCAAAGACAAATCCCACTTAACTCCAGAAGAGAAGAAACAAGTGGCAGATAAAGTCAAAGACAAGAACCCAGGTAAGGAAGTAACAGTAGGCGACGACGGAACAGCAACAGTGACAGATCCAACAACAGGAATCAGTCATACAATTCCAGGAACAGAGCTAGTAAACCAAGACTTCGAACTAGTGAAACCAACCGACAAAGTTCCAGTCAAAGACACAGCCCACTTAACTCCAGAAGAGAAGAAACAAGTGGCAGATAAAGTCAAAGACAAGAACCCAGGTAAGGAAGTAACAGTAGGCGACGATGGAACAGCAACAGTGA
>NZ_RJPX01000049.1:0-12360 GCF_003944325.1 Streptococcus mitis
TGGAGAGATGAATTAGCAGAAAAAATTCGGGAAGATTTAGGCATTAACTATGAACTACAGGCATGGCAATTTGAAAAAGAAATGTCACGATTTATAACGACTGATTTAGACAAGTTATTCGCAAAACGTACTAGATTGGAAAGGGATGCTTATTTTGCGGATAGTACGACGTCTATCAGAAAAGAAATTGATCGTTTAGATGCACAAATACTGGAGTACATAGAAAAAGCCCCTGAACAAAGTCAGGAGCGCTTGAATGATAGGGCCAGTGGTGGAGAGGGCTATTCACAGCATGATGCTGTAGGCAGTGCCGAACCTGAAGCTGAATTATCAGCAACCTTTGAGCAAACTGTTGCCAGTCACCCGACATCACCCTATCGTTACTTACATTTTAGCACAACTTTTGAGGAAGTGCAACGAAGACAATCGAAATACCATCCAATTACATCTGATGATTTGAAAAGAATGAATCAGTACGCTGGTTCTATTCAGAAATCATCTCAATGGTATTTAGAGGAATTAGCGAATAGTAAAATCTATTATTTCTATTCCAATAATGGAGAGGTGAGTTTGCTAGATGTTAATTTTAAACGAGAAAACTTTTTACACTTAACAGGAATCAGGCCAGTTGTTCCAGGTAGAAATGCTGGAGATTTTGTAGTCGATTTTGCTGAGGGAAGGGGAGACTATAATCAAATACTGGTTAGTAATAGTCTAAAAGAAAAATTACAAGTTATTCCTATGTTAGAGGATATTCTTGATCCTAAATCGTTTGTTTTGGATAACTTAGATGAAGTAAGAATTGCACAACGACTTAACTTTTCAGAAGCTATTAAGAGTAAAGACGAGGATTTCTTACTTCTTTTCAAAGATATAGGAGATGAACGTGTCCCTGCATCTCTCATGAAAATTAAGAGAGATCTAAGAGTTGATGTAGAGAAAACTAAGGAAAAAGTTATTCTTGGTGTTTTCCGTGAACGTGATGGCCATATTGAACAGTTATCTATCAATGAGGATTATGTCAAGGATAGAGGTAATGAGTTGCAAACCATTTTGAAAGATGGTTTGTTTGAAGAAATCAAGCCTGATACAACTAAAGAAATTGAACAAACAACGCCAGAGAACACACTGAATAGCCCCCTACTTGATTCAGCCACCTTTACTCAAGTCCTAGATACTGTCTATAATTTAGGTGTTCCAAATGACATCTCAAAAACTCCAGAAGAATTTCATCAAGCCTGGAATCAGTATCTTGACTATGCGAAACAGTACAATGATGAATTTGATCAGATTGTTGCTGCGGCTGTAGAAGATCATCTTTTAGATACAAATTCAGACTTTTATAAAGAGTGGAAACAAGATCATATCTATAAGGAAAACTACCATGTACGCCTTCAATGGGCTGAGGAACGCCCAGAAGGCCCTATATTGCCATTTAAAGAGACAGATCTGATATCTTATCAAGACTTTGCTAGAGAGCTTTACAAGGCCAATCAGAGCTTCTATCAGCTACATCAGGAAGGGCAAAAACAAGTGACTGGTGATCATCCAGAAGCCTATATCTCTCCAACTAAGATCCAGTTTAGTATCTACGCTCCCGATGGTGAACTGATTCAGGATGGTATCCGTTACAATATTGGTGAGGAGATTAACCCCATCGCTCAAAAAGAAAGACTTGGAACACGAGAAATGAGGGAATACCCAGAGTTGATAAAGCTAGATGGGGCATTATTCAATCAGTATCATCTGGAGAGATTGGCGAGTGAGTTAGATATTTCTCAGTTCAGTTACGCTTTGGAAGATACTCCTTATGCAGATCGACTTTTATCTCAAGTACCTTACGGAGTGTTAGAAAATAGTCCAATTGGTTTTTCGGATAGCAGTCATGATAGTCGTCTAGGATTTATTTCTTTTGATGGAATGGATAGTGTTGAGGTTGAAAATCTATCTGCTTGGTTTGAGAAGTTGGGAGTTAAGGATTCTCCAATGGAACAAGTAGCTCTTGTGGAAAAATGGCAAAATGAAATTAAAGAATTATCGGAAAAAGTTGAACAAACTATTGTCAACGTTCGAGATGAATTTGAAAAAACACAAGTCAAAGATTCGCAAAATACACCAGATAATACATACGAAAAAATTTATCAGTATAACCGAAAAGATGAGAGGGATCGTGATTTGGATGGTGATGGTATTTCCAACTCCGATGAGATGTTGCAAGGAACAGATCCATACAATGCTACTTCTAACCTTCATAAAATGCAGGAAGATAGAGAAAGAAGGACAGATGCTGAGGTGGCTGCAGGAACTGTTATAACCGAAGCAATTGCTACTAAAACTTCAGAACCAACCATTTCCCAGTTAGTCGCAAATAAAGATACAAAAGCTTTAGCTGAACACTTGAAAGAAGGAATGAAGAACTACTTGGATTCAGAACAGTTTAAAT
Source organism: Streptococcus mitis (assembly GCF_003944325.1). Taxonomy (GTDB): domain Bacteria; phylum Bacillota; class Bacilli; order Lactobacillales; family Streptococcaceae; genus Streptococcus; species Streptococcus mitis_CW. Next base: position 2,444 of record NZ_RJPX01000049.1, read on the forward strand.
CATTCTTGGATGCGATGAGTAAGTTTCACAACTACTCACTCAACAATATTCATTTGCTGAAGATGCAAAATCCTAATGTTTCTCAAGTTGCTAGTTTCAATAAATGGAAAACAGATTTTGACAGAACAGTTAAAAAGGGTTCAAAAGCTCTGAAGATTTGGGTTCCTTACCAAGTGAAAACAAGCACCCCTGTTCATCAAAAAGAGTTAGACTTTACTCCAGCTGAAAATGAAATGGAACAGAAGGAAATCATCGTTACTCGATTCAAGTTAGGAAATGTCTTTGACGTATCTCAAACAGAAGGAAAAGAATTGCCAAAAGCAATTAATGAATTAACTGGAGATGTTAAAGATTATGAAGATTTGTACCGAGCAGCCAAAGCTGTTTCAATGGATAATCAGGTTCCTATCAGTTTTGAAGAAATTAAAAGAGAGAGCACAAATGGTTATTACTCTCCAGATGAAAATCGAATTGTTATTTCAAAAGGATTAAAGGGTCAAGAACAGATTTTAAAAACCATTTTTCATGAAATGGCTCATGCAGATTTACATAGAGGAAGCAATGCCCAATATGGGGACGACCAATATCGTAAGCAAGAATTACAAGCTGAAAGTGTCGCTTATGTCGTGGCTAATCATTTTGGTTTTGATACGAGTAGCTACAGTTTTGGCTATTTGGCTATTTGGGCGAAAGATAAAAATGGTTTTGAAGATATGGTAGAACAACTGCAGGTTGTTCAGAAGGAAGCAAAAAGTTTGATTGATCGGATGGATGCTAAGTTAGAATTAGTGAAAAATAAAACTGTGACGAAAGATAAGTTTGCAGATAAACTGAAACAGGCAAAAGAAAAATCTGAGCAGTTAGGTAGTCAAAAGGCGGAGGCTGTAATGCAGGTGGAAGAAAAAAAGTCCCTGAGCAGCCCTCAATAATGGAGGCACTAACTCGTCGGAAGAAAAACAAAAAAGGAGAAACGGAAGATGATTGAACATCTAAAACAAGAAACTTTTGATCTTTTAATGGAGATATTTTTTGAGGATGAGGCTACAGATTCGCCAAAAGTGAATGAAGTCAATCAGCACATTTCACGTAAAGAATGCCTCTATATTCTTCGTAGAGATATGCGAATTAAAACAACCTATGAACTAGAAGAAGTAGAAATGTATCCCATTGCACTTAAAGAAATCGAGGAAATGAGTGACGAAAGATTTGAGCAACTTAGAGATGAAATCTTAAAAATGAACTTGATTGATGGGATGGATTTTCTCTTGGAAACTTTAAAAGTTTAATCAAACTTTTCTCCTCGAAATAATTAAATTCCTGCTTGCAGGGATTAGGGGATTGGGGATTTCCCCAAAAATTTAAAAAGTCAAGAATGGTCAGGGGTAACACCCTGACTATCTTTGACCTTTTTAAAAACAGCATTTGGGTACCCAAGTGCTATGCTTGCCAGAAGAAAAGGGGCCTGAGGCCCTCAAGAGAAAATAGCAGAAGAGAGGTGAAGATTTTTTGAAAAATAAAGAAAAAAGAAAACGAATGATTCAGAAAAAAATTCGTTTAACGGAAGAAGAGGCACGATTTATTTCAACTAAAGTTGCAGAATCTGGAATGCCAAATTTTAATACCTTTGCTCGAATCCTATTGATTATGGGAGAAGTAAATATTTTAAAATTTGAAGAATTGAAAGAGTTACGTAAGGAAATAAATCGGATAGGTGTCAATATTAATCAGGTCGCAAAAAAAGTAAACGAAGATAATCAGGCTAGTCTAAATGAATTGAGTCAGATTCTTGAATTGCAGAAACATTTGAAAGATACAGTCAGCCAATTTATCCAAAAACAGGAAAATCAAACAAAGGAACAAGAGCGATGGTTGTAACAAAGGTTCTTCAGATAAAAGGAGTTGCTTCTTTAGGACGATCTACAAAATATATTGAGGATGAAGCAAAGACGGTCGAGCTGACTGATACAAAAAGTTTAAATAATGCTTTACGCTATATCGAGAATCCAACTAAAACGAGTTTCTTAGAACAAGATGAACAGTTTGAATTTCCAGCAGTGGTTAAAGATGGCCGAGTAGTCAAGCAACTTGTATCTACTTATGGAATTACAGATGCGAGTACAGCGACAGAAGAATTTCTTTTGACAAAAAAGAACGCTGCTCAACGAGCAGGGACAAAAGAGCTATCGGATATTCAAAATCCGAACCGAGTGTTGGCTCATCATATCATCCAATCATTTTCACCAGAAGATGATTTAAGTCCACAAGAAATTCATGAGATTGGTCGAAAAACGATTCTAGAATTAACTGGCGGACAACATGAATTTGTCATAGCGACTCACATGGATAAGGGGCACATTCACAATCACATCATTTTTAATTCCACTAATTCTGTTACATTAAAAAAGTTTCGTTGGCAGAAAGGAACGAAAAAAAGTTTAGAGAATATTTCAGATAAGTATGCGGATTTAGCTGGAGCTAAAATTCTCAAAGAGAGATTATGGACTAATCGAAAAACGTATCATGCTTACCGAAAGAAAAATTCATTTCGTTATGAAATTAAATCTCGTTTAGATTTCCTTTTAAAACATTCAAGCTCCTTAGAAGATTTCAAGTCTAAGGCACGAGCTTTAAATCTGATAGTTGATACTTCAGGAAAGGAAATAAAGTATCGTCTGACTGACCAAGATCAAACCAGAAATGTTCGGGATCGCACTTTGTCAAAAAAAGGAAATTATTCGTTGGAGAAAATTTCTGAAAGAGTAGTTGGTAACGAGGTGACCTTCTCTGTCAATGAAATTAAATCTGAATATGAAAAAATGGTGGCGGAACGAGAAGATGATTTTGAAATGAGAATCACAGTTGAAGAATGGCAGGTGATGGAGGAAACAAAAAATGGGATCTATCTTGAAATGGAATTTGGGATTAGAAATAAGGGAACCATTCTGATACCTGCTCATCAGATTGAAAAAGCAGAAGATGGCTCTTATGAAATTTTTATCAGAAAAAATGACTTCTACTATTTTGTTAATCCTGAACACGCTGATAAGAATCGGTACATGAAGGGAGAAACAGTCGCTTCCCAGTTGTCGTATGATAATGGAGAAATGGTTATCCGAAAAAATCCGAAAATCTCTAGTTTGGATCAGCTTGTTCGTGAATATAATTATCTATCCTCTCATGGAGTGACAGAAGGACAGCAATTTGATGAATTGCTAAATCGTTTTGAAGAGGAACTAGAAGAAGTAGATAATTTGCTTGATAAATTAGATCAACGCTTGGGTGATCTTAATAAAATTCAGTCTGCATTTCTTGCGCTGGAATCAAATAATCCTCAAGAAGTGAAACTAGCTATTTCCATTTTGAAAGATTTGAGAGTAGATCCTAGTACTCGTAAAACTGAGATTGATAAACTTATTAAAGAAGCGACCTTTGAGCGCCAGGCTTTGTATCAGCGAGTAGAAGTAATTACAAAAGATTATAAGTTACATCAAGACATTGAGAAAAATGTGGAACAGCGTAAGGAAATAGAAACTTCATTGTAAAAAAATAATTATAAATATAATTATAAACATATTGACAAATATAATTATAATGGTATAATAGAAGTATAGAAAAAGAGAAGGAGAAATAGAATGAAGATTATCACATTTGCCGCTATCAAAGGTGGTGTTGGGAAAACAACTTTAACTTTTAATTATGCTGAATGGCTTGCCAAGAAAGGTCATAAAGTGCTTTTGATTGATCTAGATCATCAGTGTAATTTGACTCAGTGTTACAATATCTATGAGAGCAAGAATACAATTGCTAATGCTTTTAAAGGTGGCGATGTGGATATTAAGCAAGTCAAGGAAAATATCAGTCTAATTCCAGGATCGGTTCAACTTGACACTGTAGAACGAGATCTTGAGAACAGCGATAAGAAAAATATGTTACTTTATCTTTGGCTAGAGGATAACTACGAAAAGAAGAAGTTGAATCAGTTTGACTATATCTTGATTGATTGTAGACCAGACTTTGCGACAGCTACAAAAAATGCTGTTGCAGTCAGTCACGCTATTATTAGTCCATTGACTCCTTCAGAGTTTGGTTATAATGCCAAATTCAATCTATCAACTCGGTTAGAAGCATTCAGAAAGGATGTAATTGACTATCGTACAAGAGAATCATACATTACTGCTGAATTATATTTCTTAGCAAATATGATCCGACCAAACTACGGATCATCAAGAGAATTACTGGAAGCTCTGGGACTTGAAGCCAAAGAAAAGGGAACAGATAACCTTCTAGGAATTGTACCAGCAAAAGAGTTATTCAATCATTCCACGATTGATAAGATCTCTATTGCAGATATGAAAGAGAATCCTGAGGTTTATCAAAAACACAAAAAGTTTTTCACTGAGCTGGAGCAGACTTTTTCAAAAATTTATGATACAATATAATTATATTTATAAACACAAATACAATTATAAACATAATTAGAAGGAGATTGTTATGGCATTCACACCAAAAGAAAAAGAGATTTCGCAGATTATCGAAGCAACCCACCAACCTGAGCAGATTTCAGAGGTAGCCAACTTTGAAAGTTTTGAACGCAAAAAGCAATTCCAGTTTACATTAAAACCAAGTAATCGGAAAAAATTAGATGAGATTGCTAAAGAAGCCGGAGCAAAGTCTGCATCAGATTATCTTGATAGGTGGCTAGAAAGTTTACAATAAAAAAACAGATATAAATAAATATATCTGTTTGCTACGAGGAGAAATTATGGATTTAATCACGAGACTCTTAGCAGAGAGAGAAGGAAAAGTGCATGGTGGTATTTATGATATCACACAGAAACGCTTTGCTTATAATTCTAACCGGATTGAAGGAAGTCGTCTGACAGAAGAGCAGACTAGCTTAATTTATGAGACAAAGACGATCGCAAATATTGATGCAAAAGGAATCAAAATTGATGATTTGGTAGAAATGAATAATCATTTTAAATGTTTTGATTATATCTTAGATACCGTTAACGAGCCACTGACAGAGGACTATATTAAAACACTGCATCGTATTCTAAAAAGTGGCACCAGTTCTGAGCATAACCCGATAGCTCCAGTTGGTCGTTATAAAGTATTGCAAAATGAGGTAGGAAAAATTGCGACAGCTTCTGTTGAACAGACTGAAGATGAGATGCTTTCTTTACTGATTGGCTATGATTTGAAAAAACAAAAAGATTTGAATTACTTAACAAGCTTTCATGCACAATTTGAAAGAATTCATCCTTTCGCAGATGGCAATGGTCGAATAGGTCGATTGCTCTTGTATAAACAATGCTTAAAAGAAGGGCTTACCCCTTTTATTGTAGATGATATTAATAAGGCGACTTATTATTCAGCGCTTGAAGCATTTCAGGTTCATGATAACAGATATCCATTATTTGATTATTTTCGATCTGAGCAACTTTTTTATATGAATTATCTTAAAAATAAAGGATTTGAAGGAGCTATCAACGATGAGAAAAAGGGTGACTTCATAAAAAAGTCAGATAAATTCTAAGAAAAGGTGCAACAGTTTAAGCAAAAGGCAGAAGAAAATCATCATCAAAAAAGCCAATTCAGAGAAGAAATGGGTTTATATTTATAAATACAAATATAACTATAAACGTAATTATAAACATAATTATAATTACGTTTTGCATTTATTTTAACTTACTGCTTTTGTTGTTAAATGAGTCATATTAGTTATGAGATGATATTACTGTTAACTACCTAAAGGTCTGGTTTAATACCAGGCTTTTATCTTTTCTGACAAAAAACATTTGAACTCTCGAACTAAAATATTTATACTTTTTTATTATGATTTTAGTTGGGAGTGTTTTTATTTTGGATACAAAAATTATTGATGAAAGAGAATTTGTAGAGAAATTTAAGAAGAAAAATCTACAAGGATTTCATAAATTTGTAAGTGACTATGACAACTATATTGCTCCCACAATGAGAGCTAGAGGTTACAAATTTGTAAACTATGCTGAGAGAACCGTTACATTTACGTTTGGTCAGGTAACTTTTTCAAGAAGGCGCTGGTATAAGAATGGGAAATGTAGGATTCCAGTAGATGAAAAGTTAGGTCTGGAGAAACGTATTGCTTATTCCAAAGAATTGCTGTATCAGATCACCAAGCTAGCTACAATGTTACCGTATCGAAAAGTTGTGGAAGTTATTGAACTTATGTACCAGGTTTATATTACTAAAGACACAGTGTTAAAAGCAATTAAACTAGCAAGTCAGTTGTTAAATGAAAAAGAAGATTATCGTTACTATAGTGATGAGGTAGTTGTCAAGAAAATTGAGGCACCTGTCATTTATCTTGAAGGAGATGGTGTTTGGATAAAGGTCAGTGGAAGAGAAAAAGAACAACAGAATAAAGAATTATCTCATTTTGTCATTCATACCGGAACGGAGGAGTATGGAAAGAGGAAAATTTTAAAAGATAAGGTGGAAATTGTGTCTCCCAATAATCGAATAGCAAGGAAAAGAGTAGTAGATTATATTTATAATCATTTTAAAATTACGTCAGATACTCTACTTGTGACTAATTCAGATATGGGGCACGGATATACTCCACATTTATTTAAAGAGATATCAAAAGATCTAGGAATTAAGCACCATCAACATTTTTGGGATAGGTACCATCTAAACAAAGAAATAAAAAAGTTGGTCAAACCGTATTCCGAAGAGCTACTAGATCAATTTATGAAAGCCATAGATAGCCACTGCAAGCAGAAACTGAAAACAGCTATTGATACACTAGAATCATTCGTCCTGCTTAATCAGAACGAAAAGAAGATTGATACTTTTAAGGTTTTTAAGAATAGAATTCTTGGTAATTTTAAATATACGCAACCTCCTGAGCAGAGGAATCTAGAAACAGCAAGTTTAGGAATTATGGAAAGCCAGCATCGGAAAATCAGTTATCGGATGAAAAATAGAGGAATGTATTGGTCATTAAATCATGCAGATGCTATGTCCCATCTTATTTTGTTGTCTTACAATCAAGAACTCCGAGATTTATTTTTTGGTAATTGGAGAAATGAATATGAAAAATACCATTCAGAAGGAATGAGCAGTGCAAAAGTACGCAAAAAGATCGATCAAGCTCCAAGAAGTTTAGGAACGATTGTAAATGCTTCTTGGAAGGGCCGAAAACAGAGAGACAAACAACGTTTTGCAGGGAAAAAAATCAATAAATGAGATGTTATAAACTCAGTAAACTCTTGACTTATAGTAGTAAAAATTGTATAATAACCTTATCAATAAAAAAAAGAGGCACGCAGCAACGTACCTCTCATAAAGATAAACAATTGGCTCTTGTTTATCAGTAAGATTAATACTATCAGAAATTTTAGTAGATGTCAAGGCTGAGCAAGTAAAATTGTTTAGCCTTGTTTTTACATTTCCGTTTTTGATGTATTTTTTTACTACCTCAAAAAAATAGACACAAACTTCTGCTATAAATTTCTTTACTTTTTTGTGGAAATTTGGTAAACTGTATCTTGTGCGTAATGGACGCACAAAAATACAGTTTATCCGCTGAGGAAGGTTCCTCAAGATTGACAAAGATAGGAGAATAAAATGAATCCATTAATCCAAAGCTTGACTGAAGGTCAACTTCGTACAGATATTCCATCATTCCGTCCTGGTGACACTGTTCGTGTACACGCGAAAGTTGTCGAAGGTAACCGTGAACGTGTTCAGATTTTTGAAGGTGTTGTTATCGCACGTAAAGGTGCTGGCATCTCAGAAAACTACACAGTTCGTAAAATCTCTAACGGTGTAGGTGTTGAGCGTATCTTCCCAATCCACACTCCACGTGTTGAAAAAATCGAAGTTGTTCGTTACGGTAAAGTACGTCGTGCGAAATTGTACTACTTGCGTGCTCTTCAAGGTAAAGCAGCTCGTATCAAAGAAATCCGTCGTTAATTCGACTAAAAAACTCTGCTTTTCAGCAGAGTTTTTATCTAGCTCCCTTAGTTCAATGGATATAACAACTCCCTCCTAAGGAGTAGTTGCTGGTTCGATTCCAGCAGGGGGCATTTTTAGTAATGTAAAGAAGCGTAAAGAATATTCAAAGTGTTTGTTTATGGGCAATCATCACAATTTAATTTTTTAAAATAGGTTAGTATTTTTGGAATCTTTGACCAAAGTGTGACCAAAATTTGACCAAAAGTCAATAAATATAGAATAAAGTAGATCAGGAAGCTGATCTATTTTATTTTGTAGTTATTGAGAAAAAAAGTGGTTTGTTTTAATTTGACTATCATACACATAATGCGTATAATAGTAAGTGTAAGGAGGTAACAATAATATATGCCACTTACAGGTAAAGAAATGGTGAAACTAGCTCTTGAGAATGGATGGGTTGAAGTTCGTCAAAGAGGAAGTCATCATCATTTTAAGAAAGAGGGTTTTTCTTATCTTGTCACGATTCCAGTTCATGGAAATGAAGATTTAGGAAAGGGATTGGAGAGAAAGATTCTCAAAGATTTAGGATTGTAATTTTTACTTTCCTAAGTCTTTTTACATCAGAGGTAGTAGAATGTTGGGGGTAGTAGAATGTTAAAAACGTATCCAGCTATTTTTCATAAAGAAGGAACAGGATATTGGGTAGAATTTCCAGAATTTGGTGGTGGTACAGAAGGAAAAAATATCGAAGAAGCGATGAAAAATGCTCGAGAAATGCTTGAAAATGTTTTAGCTTCTTATATCGATGAAGGGATGGCGTTGCCTACTCCAAGTGATATTTTAAAGATTGAAGTTTCAGATGGTTTTGTATCAATGATTCAAGTTGATCCTGCGCCTTTTGTGAGAAGTAACAAGGCGATTAGAAAGAACGTGACCGTTCCTGAATGGCTAGTTCGTCTTGCTGATCGAGAAAAGATTAACTATTCAGAAGTTTTGGCACAAGCATTAGAGCAGAAGTTGCAAGTTTAAATTTAAAGACTGTATTTATTAGGGAATAAGTTTGATATGTATTGGTAAAAGTGATACAATAGATATACAAGAAGAAAAGGAGAAATGCTATGTCACAAATTGCTGTAAGAGTAGATGATGAGTTGAAAAAAGAAGCGACTGCAATTTTTAATGAGTTGGGGTTGGATATGTCAACTGCTGTGAAGTTATTTTTAAAACAGAGTGTGTTGACAAGAAGTATTCCTTTTGATGTTAAACTTGATTCTGAGTAAGCTGAAATAAAAGTATGGCTATATATGATACAAAGGGGTTTAGTTATGGTTTATACAATAGATCAGATAAAGGAAAAAATTGTCCCTGTTGCTAAACAATATGATTTATCTAAAATTTATCTATTTGGCTCTTATGCTAGGGGTGAAGCTGATGGAAAAAGTGATGTTGATATTGCTTTGGAGTTAGAGGATGATTCGATATATTTTGATGTATATGGTAGGCTTTTAACTATTTTTGATGGTAATATAGATATTTTATTGGTTAGTGATTTACTTTCTCCCAAGACGAATATTGGGAAGTTAGTTAAGAAAAATTTTTTGAATGATAGAGAGGTTATTTATGAGAAGTCAATCTCTTGAAACTGATATAGCGTATTTGAAGGATATGGTTTTATATCTTGATAAGGCTGTTGCTGTTTTGGATAAAGCAAGAAGATATAATTTACCTTTAGATGATGATATGGTAGTTGATTCTATTGCTATGAATTTAGGACAAGTAGGAGAACAGTTATCCTTAGGAAAATTATCAGAGGAAGTAAAACAGAAGTATTCAGATAGGATAAATTGGATTCAGATAAAAGGTTTTAGAAATTTTATTTATCATAATTATTCCAACTTAAATTTTAAAATTGTAGAGGGTATATTGAAGGAATCTGTTCCCAAAACGAAAGAATCTTTATACTCGATTATAAT
>NZ_RJPX01000050.1:0-12866 GCF_003944325.1 Streptococcus mitis
ATTTGCGTACTTTCTCGTACTTTGTTATAATGGAGTGAGGTATGAAAAGATGAGAGTTAAACAATCAAAGTCAAAAAACACTATCAACTACGCTATTATTAAAGATATCAAGGTTGGAAATAAACGGACTTCTACTATCGTAGAAAACCTAGGCAATCATAACACAATCTTAAAAGAACATCCTGATATGGAACCTCTTGAGTGGGCTCGTTTACGTGCTAAGGAATTAACCGAGAAAGAAAAAGAAGAAAATAAAGATTTCCTCATTACCTTTAGTCAAAACAAACAGTTAAAACAAAATCAATTGAACGAATATCATGGAGGCTATCTCTTCCTACAAGACCTCTATCATCAATTAGATCTGCCTAGAATTAACAAAGAAATCCAAAAACGACATCGTTTTAATTTCTCTCTAGATGAGATCCTATCTCGCTTGATTTATGGACGGATTCTAGCTCCTGCTTCAAAACGATCTACCCTAGAATTTTCAAAAACATTACTCGAACCTAAAGAATTTGAACTCCAACATTTTTATCGGGCTCTTGAAGTTATTTCTAATGAAACAGAGTTTATACAAGAACAAACCTATCAAACTTCAAAAAAGATGACTCAACGACAGACAGAAGTCCTCTACTATGACTGTACTAACTTCTATTTTGAAATTGAAGATGAAGATGAGGAGGGGCTTCTGAGACAATACGGCCCATCTAAAGAACATCGCCCAAATCCAATTGTGGAGATGGGACTCTTTATGGACAAACAAGGAATTCCCCTAGCTTTCTGTATCCACCCTGGAAATACAAATGAACAAACAACTCTTAAACCATTAGAAAGAAAGATTGTCAAGGATTACAAGGCTTCAAAATTTGTAGTCTGTACAGATGCTGGACTCTCATCAAAAGCCAATAAGGTGTACAATTCTTTTGGAGAACGTTCCTATGTCACAACTCAATCTATCAAGAAGTTAAAGAAAGAATACAGAGATTGGGCTTTGGATAAAAGTGGTTGGCGAATGGTTGGGGATAAGAATCCTATCTTTTACAATCTGGATGAGCTAGAACACAGGGAGGAATTAAAAAAACAACTTTTCTTTAAAGAATCTCCTTTTTATGATGAAGACTTACCAAATCAACGCTTGATTGTGACCTTTTCTACTAAATATCAAGACTATCATCGAACGATACGAGAGAAACAGATTGAACGGGCTAGTAAGTTACTGGGCAAGCCCAGCCAAGCTACCAAGAAGAGACAAACCGATTTTAAGAGATTTCTGAAAGAAACAAGTACTACTAAGGAGGGGGAAATCGCCGAGAAAAGGATTCTAACTCTTGATGAGGAACGAATTCAGGAAGAGGCTCAATATGACGGTCTTTACGCTGTAGCTACTAATCTAGATGAAGATATTCAGACAATTGTAGCCATCAATCAAAGGCGGTGGGAAATTGAAGAGAGTTTTCGTATCATGAAGCAGGAACTACGAGCCAGACCAGTTTATCTCAGCCGTTCAGATAGGATTCAAGCACATTTCACTATTTGTTTCCTAGCACTAATGATTTATCGTCTCTTGGAAAAACAAATAGGAGAAACAGTCACCTGTTCAGAACTCATCCAAACCTTACGCAATTATAAGTTCAAACATCTTTATGGAGTAGGATATCTTCCAACTTACACCAGAACAACTATCACGGATCAACTCCACCAAGCATTTGGCTTCCAAACTGATTTTGAGATTATAAGCGAAAAAAATATGAAAAAAATTTTTAAAAAAACCAAATCTCGATAAAAAGTACGCATTTTTTTAAAAGAGAAAAAGAGCTCCGAAAAGCTGTTATAGCAGCATTTAGGGGCTCTTTGTTTTCAAAAAACTGTAGTCACCTAGCATCTGAACATCTGTGATGGTCACACCTTGGACACGCGGATCACGGACTTTCTTTTGCAAAATCTCATTGACTTCACGCTTGATTTCCATGCCCACACGATCCGTACGGAAATGATTTGCCATGATATTCCTTTCTCTACTTTGAACCAAAAGCTAGGCCAGCAGACCTAGCTATTTTTAAACTTTTTGATTTTCAGTTCAAATTGAAACGAAGTTCAATTTGAACTCATCCGCTTCTTTCGCCGTGGTGAAAGTGATGGAACTGATTTATCAGTCCCATCACAGGGGATTTTTGAGACCCTAGGCTCAAAAATAAGCAATGAAAGCATTGGTTTGCTTGCGTCCCTCACCACCTAAGAAAGGAGCAAAAAATCTTATCTCTTGATTTCTTCCATGACATACGCCTCAATCACATCATCAGTCTTGATATCATTGTAGCCATCAATCATCAATCCACCTTCACGACCGTTTGTAACTTCTTTGACGTCGTCTTTGTAGTGTTTCAAGCTTGCGAGTTCACCGTCATAGATAACGACACCGTCACGGATAACACGGACCTTAGAGTCACGAGTAACCTTACCGTTGATAACCATGAATCCACCGATAGTTCCCACTTTAGACACCTTGAAGGTTTCACGGATAACTGCTTCACCGATAATTTTTTCTTCGAATTCTGGATCAAGCATCCCTTTCATGGCTTCTTCCATCTCTTCGATAACCTTGTAGATAATGCTGTGAAGACGGATTTCCACATCGTCAGCTTCGGCTTGTTGACGAGCTTGTGGTGTAGGGCGTACGTTGAAACCAACGATAAAGGCATTTGAAGCTTCAGCAAGGGTCACATCTGATTCATTGATGGCACCGACCGCTGAGTGGACGATGGTAACTTTGACACCTTCCACATCAATCTTTTGAAGTGAGGCAGAAAGGGCTTCAACTGAACCTTGTACATCGGCCTTGATGATCACGTTAACTGACTTAAGTTCACCAGCTTTAAGCGTATCAAAGAGGTTTTCAAGGCTGACACGTTGGGTAGCTTGACGTTGTTTCATGAGGGCACGTTTGGCACGCTCTTCACCTGCCGCACGCGCAGATTTTTCATCCTCGTAAACGGCAAAGTGGTCACCCGCCATTGGCGCTTCGTTCAAACCTGTGATTGAAACTGGTGTTGATGGTCCAGCAACCTTAACACGACGACCAAGGTCGTTGGTCATAGCACGGACACGACCGAAGGTATTTCCGACAACGATTGGATCTTGGACATTCAAGGTACCTTGTTGAACAAGAAGGGTTGCGACCGCACCTTTTCCTTTATCCAAGCGCGCTTCGATAACTGTACCGATCGCACGCACTGTTGGGTCTGCCTTGAGTTCTTGGATTTCAGCTACAAGAAGGACTGTTTCCAACAATTCTTCGATATTTTGGTTGAATTTAGCTGAAATTTCAACAAATTCAGAATCTCCACCCCAAGCGGTTGACATGACACCATGCTCTGCCAATTCACCGATAACGCGTTCTGGGTTAGCACCTGGTTTATCAATCTTGTTGATGGCTACGATGATTGGAACGTTGGCCGCTTTTGAGTGGTTGATGGCTTCGATAGTCTGAGGCATAACCCCGTCATCTGCCGCTACAACCAAGATAGTAATATCGGTAACAGAAGCACCACGCGCACGCATAGATGTAAAGGCCGCGTGTCCTGGTGTATCAAGGAAGGTAATCTTCTTACCATTTTCCACGATTTGGTAGGCACCGATATGCTGAGTGATACCACCTGCTTCACCTGTCGCAACACGAGAGTTACGAAGGGTATCTAGGAGGGTTGTTTTTCCGTGGTCAACGTGTCCCATGATGGTTACAACTGGTGGACGCTCTACCAATTCATCTTCATTGAGATAACCATCTTCGACAAAGAAACGTTCGATGTCGGCATTATCCACTTCAACCTTTTGCTTAGCTTCAATACCGTAATCCACCATGAGGAGTTCGATGGTTTCTCCATCCAAGGATTGGTTTTGTGTGGCCATGACACCCATCATAAAGAGTTTCTTAACGATTTCAGCTGGTTCACGTTTGATACGTTTTGCGATTTCCGCAACCGTCATACCATCTGTATACTCAAATTCTGTTGGCAATTCATGGAATTTACGCTCTGTAACAGGTTTTGGAGCCTGATTGCGGTTGTTTTGCTTATTGCCTTTTTTATTCTTTTTGTTATTACTATTATTCCAGTTACTATTCTTTTGATTTCTCACTTGATTTTGACTACTTCGATTCTTTTGGTTTTTTCTAGGACCATCTTCTTCGCGATCATAATCGTCACGTTCTTTATCTGGTCGAGCTTGTTTTTTACGACGTGTATCCACTGCAGGTTCTTTTTTCTCAGGGACGACTTCAACCACTGCTTGAACCTGTTGCTCTTGCTGCGCTTGTTCAGCTAGTTTAGCAACCTCTTCAAAGATTTCCTCTGGCTCCTTGCGTTTATTTGCTTGAGCTAAGGCTTCTTTAGCGGCCTGATACTGCTTGAAGCGTTCCTCACTTGAACGTGCATATTCAGCATTTTGTTCTGCTTTTAGGGCTGCTGCACGGGCTTTAAAGTCAATACGTGGAGCCGCTTGATTTAAACGTTTGTCCTCTTGTTGACGGCGCTCATTTCCACGATTTTGCTGACCTTGCTGTTTCTTAGCTTGGTCATTAAAGCGACGATTATCGCGGTTGCCTTGACCTTGTTTTCCACCATTACGGTTATCATTCTTTTGATGATTTCCCTTTTGTTGGTCACGGTTATTGCCCTTGTTTTGCTTGCGTCGTTCTGCCTGCTCTTTGGCACGAGCTTCACGCTCAGCCTTGAAATTACGGCTTTGCGGTTTAGCTACTACTTTTTCTGTTTTCGGAGCGACTGGCTCAGCAGGTTTTGCCTCTTCCTTAGCTACAGCTGGTTTAGCTGGCTCAGATTTTTCGGCTTTCTTTTCTGCACTTTCTTTTGGTGCTGCAGGTTTTGCTTCTACTTTCGGAGCAGCTGCAGGCTTAAAGCTGGCAGCGATTTTTGCAGCGACAGCTTCTTCCACACTTGATGAGTGGCTTTTCACATCCAAGCCCAACTCTTTTGCACGCGCTACAACTTCTTTACTTTCTTTTCCAAGTTCTTTTGCGATTTCGTACAATCTTTTCTTAGACAAATCATGTCCTCCTCTTCTATTCCATAAGAGACCTCATTTTCTTTGTAAATCCAGCATCTGTCACAGCCAAAACCTTTCTTGATTTCCCGACTGCTATGCTTAATTCCAGTGTTGAAAACACGGTTACAATTTCTACTTGATAATAATGACCTTTATCTTGAATCTTCTTGGTCAGATTGGGTCCAGCATCATGGGCTAGAAAGACCATCTTGGCCTTGCCGTCTTGAATGGCCTTGATCACCAATTCTTCACCCGATATAATGCGCCCTGCTCGCTGAGCAAGCCCCAAGAGATTGCTTATCTTTTGCTTATTCAAGTCCTAACTCTCTTCTTTTCACTTTGTGATCCACATAAGCGATCAACTCGTCATAAAAGCTTTCATCCACTTCCATGCTAAAGCTGCGGTTAAAGACCTTCTTCTTTTTCGCCTCTAAGGCTTCTGCATTGTCTAGTTTGATATAAGCGCCACGGCCATTGGCCTTGCCTGTCGGATCGATAAAGACTTGTCCTTCCTTGTTTTTGACAATGCGGAGCAAATCACGCTTATCAATCACTTCATTAGACACAACAGACTTGCGCAAAGGGATTTTTCTCGTTTTCATCTTTCCCTCCTCTAGCAGCTTTTATTCTTCTACAGTATCGTTTTCTGCTTCCAACTCTACCGAACCAGCTTCTTCCATGGCTTCAAATTCGCTAGCAGACTTGATATCGATACGGTAACCAGTCAAGTGAGCCGCCAAACGAACGTTTTGCCCACGACGACCGATAGCAAGAGAAAGTTTGTTATCAGGAACAACCACCAAGGCACGTTTGCTGTCGTTTTCGTCAAAGATAACTTGGTCAACTTCAGCAGGAGCGATGGCATTGTAGATAAATTCAGCTGGATCTGCTACCCACTCGATAACGTCGATATTTTCCTCGATTGGTACCATGCGGTCATTCTTAGCATCGTAGCGAGCTGGGTGGAATTTGCTGGTAATCTTCTTGATATTAGCACCACCACGTCCAACGATTGTACCGATAGCATCCACGTTTGGATTGTGGCTACGAACGGCAACCTTAGTACGGTCACCAGCTTCACGAGCCACGCTCATGATTTCAACAGTTCCGTCATAAACTTCTGGAATTTCTTGCTCCATCAAGCGTTTGATCATTTCTGGATGGCTACGGCTGACAAAGACGTTCACACCACGAGGGTTGTCTTCAACTTTATAAACGTAAACCTCGATACGATCATGAGATGCAAAAACTTCTCCAGGAATTTGGTCTTGTTTTGACAATTGGGCTTCGATGCTGCCAAGATTGACATAGATGAAGCGATTATCAAATCGTTCTACCGTACCTGACATGATTTCTTGTTCATGCTCTTTGTAAGTGTTGTAAGTGATGGCACGTGTTTGCTTACGCATTTTTTCCATGATGGTTTGTTTGGCAGATTGAGCTGCTACACGACCAAACTCAGCAGGTGCTTCTTCAAACTTGATTTTGTCTCCAAGTTCATAGGCTGAATTAATGGCAAGAGCATCTTTCAAGCTGATTTCCAAACGGCTATCAAATACTTCATCAACAACTTCACGGACAGTATAGACTGTAAAGTCACCTGTTTTCTCGTTGAAGTCAATAGCTACGCTGTCTGATTGACCATAGCGTCTGCGATAAGCGGAACGAAGCGACTCTACTACTGCGTCGATGATGTCTTCTTTTTTGATTCCCTTGTCTTCTTCCAAAATGCGGAAGGCCTCTAGCATTTCTTTACTCATGTTTTCTTCACTTTTGAATCCTCAAAAGCTATCCTTTCTTTTTCTATAATTTAACTGCTAAACGTGCTTTTGATACTAAACTGTATGGAATTTGGACAGTTTTCTTACGCGTCTTGTCCATATATTCCATGGTCAACTCGTCCTCTTCAAAGGCCAACAAGGTTCCTTCAAAGACCTTTTGCTTATCGATGGCTTGGTAGAGCCCGACATGGATGTATTTCCCAACCGCTCCAGCGACGGCATCCTTGGTTTTCAAAGGACGTTCCAAGCCTGGACTGGTGATTTCTAGGAAATATTGTTCTGGGAAGGGATCTGGCTTGATGGTGTCTAGGACAGGACTGATGATTTCTGTCAAGTCTGCCGTGTCGTTCAAGGTAATTCCTTCAGGTTTATCTACAAAAATACTGAGAATCATGTCACTGCCAATCTTTCCGTACTCGATATCCACGAGCTCGAAAGGTGCTTGGATGACAGGTTCTACAACTTCTCTGACTAATTCTACGATTGTTGCGATTGCGTCCACCTCCTCATAAGCAAGAGGCGAAGATATTTCCCCGCCTCTCTTTCTCATATTCTTACTATTAGTATAGCACGTTTGCCAACTTATGTAAAGCAAAAGCACTTATACAGCCTGATTTCAGGCTATTTCTTAAAATTCTGCCTCAACTCGGTAGATAACTTGCCCCTTGTTGGAGAATTTTTGCTCGTATTCTGTCATGACATTGCCTTCAAAATCACTGGCATGTAAATCAAGCCAGACACCATTGAGCTTCATGCCATACTGAGAAAAGCTCACTAAACTGTACTCAAACAAGCCACGGTTATCCGTCTTGAAATGAATTTCTCCATTTTCAGGCAAGATACGTTTGAAGGTATCCAAAAAGGTCTTGTAGGTCAAACGACGCTTTTCATGGCGTTTTTTCGGCCAAGGATCTGAAAAGTTCAGATACAAGCGATTAATCTCACCGTCTTCAAAGTAGTCAGTCAAGTCAGAACCATCCACCCACAGAAGCTTGATATTAGGCACTCCAACTTCAAGCACCTTGTCCAAAGCGTAGCTCAAAACAGACTTTTGAATATCAATCCCGATATAGTTGATGTCAGGATTTTGTTTGGCCATACCTGAAACAAAGGCACCCTTTCCACTTCCAACTTCAACATGAATGGGATTGTCATTGCCAAACAAGTCCCGCCATTTTCCCTTGGCTTCCAAGGGATTGAGGACTACATACTGGGGATTTGCCTCTAGTAATTCTGTCGCCCCTTTACGATTTCTAACTCTCATCTTCTCTTTCCATACTTGTCTCGGAAGTGACGCAAGCCATGAATCTCCCGATTGACATTTTCTAAATCTTGGTTCATATAATACTTGGAAATCTGGCTCAAATAAGACAATTGACCGTACCAATACAATTTACTTAATACCGTTTGATTGTACTTGTAACCGTAGTAGGTCAACCATTCCTTCCACTGATGTTCTGGAATATAATGGCAGAGCATATGGGCCACATCAAACATGCGGTCGGTCAAGCGAACCGAATCCCAATCCACCAAATAAATCAAGCCACTATCTGTCTCAATCCAATTACTATGTCGTACATCTCCATGGACAATGGTCGCATAGTCCTCTCTAAATCCTGGAATAGTCTGACGTAAATCAGCCATCACTTCACTGATAAAATGATTTTTACGCAAAGCGTCTGGAACCGTTTCTTGCCATGACTGTAGTAAATCTACAGGTGTTTCCATGGCATAGCCCAAACGACTTAACTGTGTCATCAAAGGACGTGAGCGATGTAGGCGGGTTAAAATATTGACAATTTGCTTACGATTCATATCATAGGGGGTCAATATCTTGCCTGTCAACCATTCTTGAGCACACATATCACGCCCATCTGCCAAACGGCGACTCCATAATAATTGTGGAGCAATTTGTTCTCTAGCTAGACCAGGTAGGATTGGAGAGGTGTTCATTTTTACAAAGATGCGCTTCCCATCAGGATAGCTACCCATATAAGCCTTGCCACTTTTCCCAGGTATGGGAGTCAGTGTTAGCTCATTATCACCCAAATCCATTTCTTTCCTCCGTATAAAGTTTCCTTACTATTCTACTAGTTTTTGACCTATTCGTCAACCGGTCCACACCCGATTCTCAAAGAAAAGCCTCTAGATTGGCTTGGGTATCATTATAGAAAGAAAAAGGCAAGCACCGTCTTCTGCTTACCTTTCATGATTTTTATAAATAATATAAGAGTGGCCAAGCATTGTAAAACATGTGAACTAGAGTAGAAACCCATAGGTTTTGGCTCTTTTTATAAGCAAAGCCCAGCAACAAACCCCCAAGTAGATAAAAAATAAACGAAGGGACATTAGAAGGTCCATGCATGAAAGAGAAGAGAGAGGAAGTTAGCACAAGCCCTAACCAAGAATTGTCAAAAACCGCACCTTGAAGAAGTCCTCTGAAAATGAGTTCCTCCTGGATGGGTCCAAAAACTGAGGAAGTCAAAATCAAAGACAGGGAAATTCCTCTGCTGACTTCCGCCAAGTGTTGAACTCCTGCGCCAGAAGAAATAGCGAAGAAATGAATATAAACCAGCGTCTCAAGCACACTTAGAAGAAAGATTGCAATGAAAAGTAAAAGTTGTTTCCTGCTTAACATCCCAAAAGAAATCATTTCAAACTTTCTAGCATAAGCAACACTCACCAAAGTTACAAGAAGACTTACAATAATCAATGCAGTTTCATTTTGAAAAAAATCCCCATGGTTAATCGTATAAGGAACTGTAATGACGATTATTAGTACTAAAAATCCAAAACAAAAGGCATGAAATTTATCAAAAAACTCCATCAAATTATCCTCCTCAACAAACAGACTTCCTACGCGTCATCCTTTAGATCTAGCCTTTCCAAAACAAACCATTTTATACTCGTCAACGTCGCCTTGGATTATATATGTGACTGACTTCGTCAGTTTCATCTACAACCTCAAAACACTGTTTTGGGTAACCTGCGGCTAGTTTCCTAGCTTGCTCTTTGATTTTCATTGAATATAACTTAAGAGTGGCAAACTGTTGTAAAACATGTGGACTAGAGTAGAAACCCACAAATTTTGACTCTTTTTATAGGCAAAGCCCAGCAACAAGCCCCCGAAAAGATAATAGCAAAACGAAGGAATATCATAAGGTTCATGCATGAAAGAAAAGAGAGAGGATGTCAGCACAAGCCCCAGCCAAGAATTATCAAAAACTGCACCTTGAAGAAGCCCTCTAAACATGAACTCCTCCTGGATAGGTGCAAAAACTGTAGCACTAACAATAAAGGAAAGCGAAAGTCCTTTACTAGCTTCCTCAAGGTGTTGATCCGAAGCACCAGAAACAACTGAGAAAAAAGCATGATAGCTAATACTTACCAGCACAGTGAGAAGAAAAATTCCAATGAACAGCAAGAGTTGTTTCCTGTTTAAAATCCCCAAAGAAATCATATCAAACCATTTCGCATAGCCAAAACTAAGGAAAAGCAAGAGACTCTTTACAACAATGAATGTGTACTGGTGTTGAAAATAATCGCCTTGATTAATGGAATAACCCGCTGCACCAACGATTGCAAAGACTAAAAATCCAAAAAACAAGGCATGACATTTATTAAAAATTCTCATAAAACTATCCTCCTCACCAAACAGACTCCCTACACGTCATCCTTTAGTTCTAGCCTTTCTAAAACAAACCATTTGAGTAACCAAAATCCGACAACATAGCCAGCCCCTAAGAAGATAGCCATTAAAGCTAGCATAGGATTCAGGAAATAAAAGACAACCACAGATACAAAGGTGAGCACAAAAACATTAAAGGCAATGGTGTCAGAAGCCAAGACTAGAATATAGGGTGTCAACCAGTCTAAGGTTTTGGAATCTAGGAAAAATAAGTGTTTATACATGATGACCTCCTCTTGCCAGACTGTGGACTAAGCGCAGATTAAGAAGAAAGTTCTTCCCTACTTTTTATAATACTTCAAGCCCCAAATGAGTAGAAGCATGATAAGCAAGCAGAGAATAGCGCCAATATAAGCAATTAGTTGTTGGTAAGATTCTCCTGCTGTGATCCCTCTATACAAACAAATAATAGACATAAAACCTGTCAAACCAATGAACATAAGTTGATTGGTTCTAGGACTAACCAAATCATCATTTACTTCTATTTAAGAGCATCTCTTTTATGTTAATGTATGTTAACACTAAAAAACAAGTTAGACCAATAATATTTAAAATGAACAATAACGGAGTTAAGTCTCTAAAAAAATTATCCACTGACACTATAAGAAATACTATACATAATATAGTCGAAACTATCTTTTTCTTATCCATAATTATTTACTCCTTTCCTAACAAATCCAGATTATCAATTAAGAGCGATTTTTAACAGAATGTAGCAGCACTCGTTGCAACTTTTACCAATTTAGTCTATCATTGTTTTTTAAAATTTTTCATCCAAATCTTGAATTGTCATCGAGATATCTTAAATTGCAAAAACTTCATTATCCACTTACTTTTTATAATACTTCAAGCCCCAAATGAGTAAAAGCATGATAAGCAAGCAGAGAATAGATCCAATATAAGCAATTAATTGTTGATAGAATTCTCCTGCTGTGATACCCCTATACAAACAAATAATAGACATAAAGCCTGTCAAGCAGATATACATGAGTTGATTGGTTCTAGGACTAACCAAATCATCATCTTCAAACTCTCTTATCCTCATTTCCCTAGTGAGGTAAACAGTGACCAAAATAGAAGCCAAGTTAATAACCACTAAAAGAAATTGGAAAAACAAGGAAAAATTTAAAAACTGACGAGATAGAAATAGATAAGTAGAGACAAGCAAGGGCAACTGACCTAGGAACAATCTCGTAAGGAAGATGTTCCGTTTTTTAGCAAGAAAAGTTTTCATTTCTTTTCTCCTTTCTTTTTCATGATAGCCAAATAAATCATCACTGCAATCACATAGGCTATGGTATAAAATAGATGATACCAAGCACTCTCCCTAAGCGGATATAGAAAGATGGACATGATCAGATACAAGATGAAAATGACAAGTATTTTTTTCTTCATAAAATTTCCTCCTGAATCTTTGTTGAGCTAGAACCTTTACACTGCTAGTATAGCACTCGTTTTATTCTTGGATCACTCAAATCGTAAATGGTCATCAAAACCTCTTGAATTGTTAAAAAATTTAAAAAGCAAGCATGGAAAACATACTTGCCCTGGGGGAACTTGACAATGTGAAAATACAAAATAGAAAACTACTCACCCTCACTTCCGTATGTTCTCATATATTCTCATAATCGCAACAAGGATAGCAGCTGTCCCACTTGCCAAAGCGATAAGGGTAATAATAATGTTGAAGATTTCAGGCGTACTCCCTATTCTGTTGATAAGACGGAGTAAGGATATAACTGTCAACTGAATCAGGAGTATTGATTCTACTCTTACCAATGAAGTCAGTTGGTTTTCAACTGCATATAAAAAGACTGGTAGCATAACACAGGCTATAGCAATCACAAACAGATTGCCCCCCGTTTCTTCTCCCTTGTTCACCACGGAAATCATGAGAAGATTCGAAGCTATAATCAACGTAGAACAGATGATAAAAAAGGATTTCTTATTCATTTAATATACCTCACATACTATAGTATTCTATTTCAAACCTAAGAAATATTCTTCAAACTATTGCAACACCATCTCGCCGTAAAGCAGTACTGTCTATAACTAGTTTCCTAGTTTTCTTCAAATACTGATTTTTTATTGAAGACAAGAATGGTAAGCTCATTAACCATTATAGCAAAAAATAATGATAACATATGTTATTTTTCGGTTTATGAATGATATTCATTATTTTGGCAAGGAGAAAGTTCTTTGTTCAATTCAAGATGTTTCAATAACCATTCAAGATTTGGATGAAATTTTTTTAAAAACAGTGCTATACTAAACTTGTCACATTTGTAACACGGCAAAAATCTATATTCGGAGGCAAGTAATCATGAAAAGTAAGATTT
>NZ_RJPX01000051.1:0-11495 GCF_003944325.1 Streptococcus mitis
ACTCACTACTGACTATATGAAAATCGTTTGGAAGTAAGGGAAACTCATTTAAATTAAAAAAATTATTAGTAAACAATACTTTCGAAAACAATTCTAATATATTTGTTTTCGAATATTCAAAACACTTATCTTTATAATATTTAAAAAATATAGTTTCTGTTCGATATGCTTTACCAAGCATATCGTTATCATAAACTTCAAAAAAAATATACTCTACTTTGCTAGTTATTATCGAACTCAAAAAATTCAGAAAAACAACGTTATCAAGCTTGCTTAGATTATCAATAAACTTATTGTAATTAAAGATTGATAGAGTATTATTTAAAATGTTTTTATTTATAGAGATAGTTACGTCGATTTGATCAGAGTAAGATATAAAATCTATATAAACATCATTCAGTGTTACATTATCAATTCGTAACTCTCTCCCGGCATCATTAGTTAAATTAATTATTATTTTATCTCGTTCTGGTACTGCCTTTATAAGAGTCTTAAAGAATGAAATTCCAGGTAGTTCTTCCAGAGAAAATGATTGTTTGGCTTCAAAGTAAAGTCGATCATCATCAGTTTTAAATTTTTCTAATAGAATATCATATATTGTCATTTCCATGCGTAAATTCTAAATAAGTCGTTTCATCGGTAACTTGTATTTTTAAATACTTTTTCCCTTGTTCTGTATAAGTTTCAATAACTTCTCTATTTTCTGAAACTGTTAATCTTATGCCCGGGTATACTTCATAATTTGTACGGATTCTAGCCTTTACAATATCGGCAACTACTTGAAAATTCCTCTCAAATTTTTTCTTTTCTGGTAATTCAAGTAATTCATTTTTAAATCGTTCTCTTGGAAATGATTCATCAATAGAAGAATAATCATTAAAAATGTCATCAATCATAGAATCATAATCCATAGTAGCATTTGTTCTGAAATAATGAATAAAAGAATTCCTTAAAAATGCTCGATCTTTTGGATATTCTTGCTTAATCTTTCTATTCAAAAAACCATCAATAGCATTGAAAGCGTTTTTTGTATTTTCCTCATCATTAGTCAATTCAATTAACTCCAGAAATTCATCATACCAATACTTAGTAATTGTATCTTGATGTAGTTGAACTCCAATCTCTTCGCTACTAGTTGCATCAATATAAAAAGCTGCTGATTTATAAACTTTAATATCTTTTGGAAAACCTTGTGTATCTGATAAACCTACTTGATTTACAAAAACAACATGAGCTACTTTTGCAAGTAAAAACATATATCTTTGATTATCTCTATCATAAAACAATGCTTGAATCAGTGACCCAACTTGAACAGATTTTTTCATTTTTTCTATTTTACTCTGTGCAGATATTTCTTTCTCCAACAATCTCATAGAAACTGATTCAAAAAATTCTTCACAAACAGTTGGTTCGCTTTGATTATCTATTATATTTTTTATACAATTTATAACTTGTGTTGTTTCTGCTTTTGATTTATAATTCTTTACAATTTTATTATTTGCTATTGTAATAAGAACTGTATGAAGATACTCATCAAATTTTATGCCATCATCTGGTATATTCTTTGTTGTAGTATTATTTTCTCTATCAATCGTATAAATAGTAGCTACCTTTAATTCCACTAATTTTACTCCTAATTATAATTACTATAACCAGTATACCATAAAAACACGGCTCATCACCGTGTTTCTGTGTTTATTTAACTAACTTCTTCATCTCATCAATACGTGCTACGGTCGCATCGTACTTAGCTTGGTAGTCGGCTTGTTTGTCGCGTTCTTTTTGGACGACTTCTGGTTTGGCATTGGCTACGAAACGTTCGTTAGAGAGCTTCTTGCCGACCATATCCAGTTCTTTTTGCCATTTAGCGAGTTCCTTGTCGAGGCGAGCTAGTTCTTCTTCGACATTGAGGAGGTCTGCCAGTGGCAAGTAGATTTCTGCTCCTGTGATGACGCTTGACATTGCGAGTTCAGGTGTAGGGATGGTTGATGCGATTTCCAAGTGTTCTGGATTTGTGAAGCGTTTGATGTAGTTGACATTGCTGTTAAAGAAGGCTTCCAAGTCGCTATCGCTTGTCTTAACAAGGATGGTGATTGGCTTACTTGGTGCTACGTTTACTTCCGCACGCGCATTACGAACGGCACGGATCAAGTCTTTGAGGCTCTCTACACCTGTGTGAGCAGCGAGGTCTTCAAAGGCTGGATTAACAGTTGGGTATTCTGCTGTCACGATAGAGCCTTCTGAGATTTGCCCAAAGATTTCCTCTGTCACGAATGGCATGATTGGGTGAAGGAGACGAAGAATCTTGTCCAAAGTATAAAGGAGAACAGAACGTGTGATAACTTTCTCTTCTTCATTATCGCTGTAAAGGACTTCCTTAGTCAACTCAACGTACCAGTCCGCAAACTCATCCCAGATAAAGTTGTAGAGGATGTGACCAGCCACACCAAACTCAAACTTGTCAAAGTTGGTAGTTGCTTTTCCGATGGTTTCATTGAGGTTGTGGAGAATCCAGCGGTCTGTGACATTACCAGCTTCCTTGTTGACAACTTTTTCCACATTGGCAGTTGCTTGCTCAAGGGTCAAGCCTTCATTGTTCATGAGGATGTAGCGAGAGATGTTCCAGATCTTGTTAATGAAGTTCCATGAAGCATCCATTTTCTCGTAAGAGAAGCGCACGTCTTGACCTGGTGCAGAACCGTTTGAAAGGAACCAACGCAGGCTATCTGTTCCGTACTTATCAATAACATCCATCGGATCAATCCCATTGCCCAGTGATTTAGACATCTTACGGCCTTCCTCGTCACGAATCAGACCATGAATCAATGCATTTTTGAATGGCGATTTGCCAGTAAATTCCAAACCTTGGAAAATCATTCGAGATACCCAGAACGGGATAATATCATAACCAGTCACCAAAGTTGATGTTGGATAATAACGTTTGAAGTCTTCTGAGTCGACATCCGGCCAGCCCATGGTAGAGAATGGCCAAAGGGCAGAACTGAACCAAGTATCCAAGACGTCTTCGTCCTGAGTCCAACCGTCGCCTTCTGGAGCTTCTTCGCCGACATATATTTCACCCTCAGCATTGTACCAAGCAGGGATTTGGTGACCCCACCAGAGCTGACGAGAGATTACCCAGTCGTGAACATTTTCCATCCATTGGAGGAAGGTATCGTTGAAACGAGGTGGGTAGAATTCTACCTTGTCCTCTGTGTCTTGGTTGGCAATAGCATTCTTAGCCAATTGGTCCATCTTAACGAACCATTGAGTAGACAAGCGTGGTTCAACCACAACACCTGTACGCTCTGAGTGACCAACACTGTGGACACGTTTTTCAATTTTGACAAGGGCGCCGATTTCTTCCAACTTAGTAACGACTGCCTTACGAGCTTCAAAACGGTCCATGCCTGCAAATTCGAAGGCCAAATCATTCATTGTTCCGTCATCGTTCATGACGTTGACTTGTGGCAAGTTGTGACGTTGACCAACCAAGAAGTCGTTTGGATCATGGGCAGGTGTGATTTTCACGACACCAGTACCAAACTCAGGATCAGCGTGTTCGTCTCCAACGATTGGAATCAATTTATTAGCGATTGGAAGGATAACATTTTTACCAATCAAGTCCTTGTAGCGTGGGTCTTCTGGATTGACCGCAACGGCAACGTCCCCAAACATAGTCTCAGGACGAGTAGTCGCAACTTCAAGGGCGCGTGAACCATCTTCCAGCATATAGTTCATGTGGTAGAAGGCACCTTCGACATCCTTGTGGATAACCTCGATATCAGAAAGGGCTGTGCGAGCTGCTGGGTCCCAGTTGATGATAAACTCACCACGGTAGATCCAACCTTTCTTGTAAAGGTCCACAAAGACCTTGCGAACAGCTTTTGACAAACCTTCGTCAAGAGTGAAACGCTCACGAGAGTAGTCTACAGAGAGCCCCATCTTGCCCCATTGTTCCTTGATAGTAGTGGCATATTCGTCTTTCCATTCCCAGACCTTGTCGAGGAATTTTTCACGACCTAGGTCATAACGTGTAATGCCCTCTCCACGCAAGCGCTCCTCAACCTTAGCCTGAGTGGCAATACCAGCGTGGTCCATACCAGGAAGCCAAAGGGTATCAAAGCCTTGCATCCGTTTTTGACGGATGATGATATCTTGAAGAGTCGTATCCCAAGCGTGACCAAGGTGAAGCTTACCAGTTACGTTTGGTGGTGGAATGACGATTGAATAAGGCTTAGCCTTTTGATCGCCTGAAGGCTTGAAAACATCGGCATCAAGCCATTTTTGGTAACGACCAGCCTCAACCTCGGCTGGATTGTATTTAGGTGAAAGTTCTTTAGACATGTGTTTGTCCTTTCTAGTTAATTTCTAAGCTACTTTGATAAGCATCTAAAATATCAATGGTATCTCTTATAATAGGGCTCTGTGTGGCTTTGTAAAGAGATTTATTCCCAATAATATAAAACTCTTCTTTAGCTCTAGTCGCTGCAACGTTTAAAATATTGGGTTCAGAGACAGCCCAGCGAGCAGCCCCCTCACTCATATTATCTGCTCCAAGCACAAAATATACAATCTTATTTTCTTTTCCTTGGAAAGTATGTACCGTCCCTACATTTATAGGTTTTCCATTTTCCCGATTTGTAAAACCGATTTTATCTAGTTCTTTTGCTAGTTGAACCGATACATTTTTAAAAGGAGTAATGACATAAATATCATCAAATTCCTCATGTCTTTTCTGCAACTCTTCTTTCAAATAATCAGCTTGCTCAGGAACAAATTTATCCTTAGCACCTCCACCAACGTCAAACCATTCTCCCAGACCTCGAGTTTCTTCCTTTCCTTGAACCATTAAGTTATCATAAGAAATTTTATTGGAAATACTGAACATCGGATCACTAGAACGACGATGAACCCAGAGAGGAAGTCCTATCCATGTCCCATCTTGTTTTTTAAAACCATATCTACTAGCAGAATCCATCAATTCTTGCGTTGATGATACAAGATATTTAGAGTCTATCTTGTGGTGCTGTGCTAAAAATCCTAAAATATTTTTATCCATAGTCTGTACTGGTTGTATTTGAGAAGGATCCCCAACAGCCATAATATGCTTACTTCTAAAAATAGCCCCCACACTTGCTTGAGGTAATGCCTGACCAGCTTCATCAATAAATACATTACCAATACTATTTTCAGGCAAACACCAAAACATGGAATTAAAGCTTGCAAAAGTTGTACTAATAACTGGAACAGTGAAATTAATCCAATCCCATGCAGTTTTATATAAATCACTAGCATTATCTCTCATTGAATAGTTTTGAGGTTTCTCCCAAATCCATAACGCTTTTTCAAAATGCTTTTTATTGTCATATATAAATTGTTTTCTAACTGCAAGTGCTTTAATAAACAAACGACTCTGCTCTTCTCGATAGGCATCATCAAACCAAAAATTTGATACTTGCAGCTCTTCATACGTAACGGAAAAATTCAACTTATTAACTGTACATGTAGCAAGTTCCGATTGTAATTTCAAAATTTTTTCCTGATGACGAATTAATTTATCTTCTTGTTTAGATTTCCATTCATTATACCTCTGTTGCCTTTGACTCAATTGATTTAATTCAAGTTCATGCATTTTTATCTCTTTTTGCAAAGCGTGGCAATATTGACTTTCATCATGTACTTTCTTCAGTTCTGCTTTTAGACTTTCATTCGCTTGATTCAATCTCGTAAAATAAGTATCTAATTTCGATGGTGTGAAAAGTCTTTTTAACCATAAGAAACGTGGAGCTTGTAATTTTATCAACTCGACATCTTGTGTTGCTATCTGTTTGTTAACATTTAACATAGAAATAAGATGCTCGCGTTCAGACAGCTCAGTTTCTATTTTCTTTTTACTATTTTCTAATTGAGTATATTTATCCCGTATTTTAGATAGTTCTGAACGTCTTTGAGCATCATCCTGATGGAACTCTATCTCAACCTGCTGGTAAGCATTTTTCAATTTTACATGCAATCGAATCTTATCTGCTATCTCTTGCATCTTTTCTCTTTTATCAAACAGCTTCTGATATTGAATTTTAAACTCTTCGTATACTGATGTATTCGATTGAAATTTATCCGAATTCAACTCTTGTCGTATTGCTTTTAAAGCATTTTGCAGACGGTCTCTATTCTGTTTTTTTCCACCTTCTATCGAAAATAATCCCCAATGTTTTTTGTCGTTAGAAACATCTTCATCTTCTAACAATAAATCATTACTGATTTCAGCAAAATAATTAATTTTCTTTAATTCATCTAACCAATTTGATTTCTGATAGATTTCTTTTCTTTGGGGTAATTCATTAACAATATTTTTAACAGCTCCATTGTTAGAACTTGCAACTACGATTCCTTTATCTGCAATTTCTTTTGGTAATTTTGCAATAAGATAAGGATTATCATGATAAACTAGATTCCCTTTAAGTTTAGGATCCGATAATTCACTAATAATTCTAGCTTGTTCCGTTACCAAATCTGCAAAAATGTCTTTTAAAAGTGTCGTTTTACCAGTCCCCGGAGGTCCATTGACACTTCTTACCTCCTCATCCGCATTTGAAGCTAGATTTACAGCTACTTGTTGCATCATAGAAAGAGCATATCTAGGGTTACTAGGAAATCTTCCTAATGGATAATTTTTTGGTTCAAGTATTGTTTCTAAATCTTTGGGATTAAAATAGGATGATTCTTTATTGCTGTCCAGATTGACCCTTACAGAATCGAATCCTGACAAATAACTATTGAGATTTTCATTATAAATTGATTTTGCATATTTCAAATCCTTTAGAAAAAATGAATGTAAATTTATTTCGTCATCAAAATTCTTAACAAAATAATATCTGCAATCACTTGGTGAAATCTCATACTTTTTGAGAAGTTTACTAAAAACTTCGTTGAACTCTCCATCAAGAAAGGCCTGACCTAATTGTTCTCGAAGCTCATTTTCTGCTATTAAGAAATCTTTAGGCAATTCCCTATTTTTGAAAATTTGCCCACTCATAGTTAAAAAAAACTTATCAGCTAAGAACTTCAAATCTTTATCAAAGTATAGAGCAAAAGTAAATTTATAAGAAGCTCTTCCCAATTCTTCCTCCGTCTCCTTTAAATTGTATTTGCCTCTTAACACTTCAATAATTTTTCGAAAAGGGAAAATTCCACAATAAACAGCAATCCCTGAACTAGATTTTAATTTTTGACGTTTTAAAAAATCTTTTAATATTGATTGATAATCATCCCCTTGAAAAATTTTATACTTAGAATCACTTTTTTCAATATTCCCTTCTGATAATTGTTCTACTGTAATCCAAGCATCTAATATTTGATTATGACTACTTCTCATCATGTCTCCTCTTAAAGAATATAAAAACAAGAATATATCTTACTCGTAAAAAAACTCCCCCACTCACTCCTCAACAAGCCATATATCAGACTGTCACAACGGTTGCCTTGAGCATCTTTGCGGTCTCTTATGCGAGCTTCGAGGGTAAAGCCAAGCTTTTCCGCGACTCGTTGACTTTGAAGGTTATATCCAAAGCAAGTTAGTTCAATCTTGTGAAGACCAAGTTCTTTAAAAGCTAGATCAATCAAGGCACACGCTGCTTCTGGAACATAGCCTCGATCCCAATAGTCTGGATGCAAGGTATAGCCGATCTCAAGAACATCATCTTCATGACGATGGTTAAAATCAACAGAGCCAATGATTTTATCAGTCCCTTTAACGACAATTCCATAGCCAGCTGGGAGATTCTCCTTTTGATTACGTTTAGGAAGGATATGATCCAGATAATAAATCTCATCTTCCAAGGTCTTGACTGGAGGAAAGCCTGCTGGATAGGAGACCTCTGGGAGACTAGCGTAGGCATGGATATCCTCGGCGTCAGCCACTGTGCGGACTCGTAGGATAAGTCGCTCTGTTTCCAACCGTTCTGGTAACTCAGCTCTTGTCATCCTTCTTCCTCGCTTTTTTGATGAAGCTCCCCTTAATATCTACACGCTTGTCCAGATAACGATAGACGCGCTGATATCCATCTCCAATGAAATATGTTGGGGCAAACAGTTCATTTCTAAAATGTCCCTTTTCATCCAAAAGTTCTGGGTCAACAAGTCGCTCAACAATCTTAGCGAAAATATGACAAATTCCCTCTTCCTCGATAATCCGATCTACCTGACAATCCAAAACGACTGGACAATCCTCTAAAATCGGTGCCTCAGTTCGTTCAGAAATTTCATAATGCACTCCCAAACGTTCCAATTTCTCCTGATGACTGATAAAACCAGCCTGCTCCATCTCGAGCATGAGATTTTCATCAGGGATATTCACAGTAAATTTTTGATAATGTTTAATTTGCTCTGCGACATTCTCTCTCGCAACGACTCCAACCACAATCCAATCTCCTAAACTATAAGAGGAACTACAGGTCGTGATGTTATAGCCAAAATTCTGATCTTGATATCCTAAAATAAAAATAGGAAAGCCATAGTAGAGTTTACTTGTTTTAAAAGATTGTTTCATAACAACCTCCTTTGCCTAAGACACAAAAGAAAATCCCTGCCATCTACATGACAGGGACGAATGTGTTTATCCGCGGTACCACCCAATTTCGGGCAAAGCCCGCAACTCTTGTCTTTAAAATAAAAAGACAGTAATATTTCATTTTTTCAGTCATCAGCAACCAGTTTTGACACATTTGTGGACTTCTCAGCACCGCCACTTTCTGTAAAATGTGGGATTCAAAACACCTCTGATGGCTTTATTGTAGCAAGTTTTTCTTGGAATTGCAAGGGACAAGAAAGATTACTTGAACTTAATGCCGTTTTCTTTCAATTTCTTAATAGTAGCTGGACCGATTCCTTTCAAAGCAAGGAGTTCTTTTTCAGTCCAGTTTTTGAAATCTGACGCAGACTTGATTCCTTCATCATAGAAAGTTTTGGCACGGTCAAGTGGAAGTCCACCCAAGTCTGCTGCAAAATCTTCTACAGAATTGGCTACTTTTTGAGCTTGTTCTTTAGTAGCTTCTACTGCTTGCTCAACTTTTTTAGAAACAGCCTTACCAGCTTGGCTTGCTGACTGTTCTGCACGTTTTACGACTTTTTTTGTCTCTTCTACAACCTTCGTCACAGTACTTGAGAAAGCACCTGCACGACGGAGGCTATTTCGTAATTGTTTTTTACGATTGAGTTTCTTTGACATGATAAAATCCTTTCAATAAAAAACCCCTGCTCTGACAAGGATTTAATATAAATATTCTATCAAGATTTTAGTGAAAAATCAAGAACCTTTCTCGTTTAATAATTTCGCTCACCAAACAAGCCATCTGGCAAATCATGGAATCCCTTGCCTGCTTTGAAGTTTTCAAACTTAGCAAGTAAAAACTGATAAGCATCCAAACGGCTTTCGTAGCGAATCATGGCATCTTTGGCACGCTCGTCTTGGTCTTCTTCGTAGACTTTTTGGCTTTCCTTATGCGCCATGTCGTTAATCATAATCTGAGTATTAACCCAAGCTTCAAATTCCTTCATAAATTCTTGTTCGTAACTCATTTTTTTCTCCTTATTCTAGTCCACGGAAATAGTCCGTATCAATCTCACGGTAGGGCTGGATATCCTGAACGTATTCCAGCACACCTTGGAATTCTCCGTTTTCATCGTGCACTGCGGCGTAAGTGATGTGGACAAACTTACCTCGCGACTCAGACTTGAACCACATCTCATACTTGTCCTTGACTCCCTCACGAAGACCCTTCATGATAGTCTTGACCTTGTCCAAATACTTAGGCGGATGACAGAGTTCGACATTGCGCCCGACTTGGGACGGCGTCCGTTTGAAAATCATCTCATCAGCTGGCGTATTGTCATTATAATACTGGAAAATATCGTCCTTATTGACAAAGGTAATCTCCATAGGAAGGTGATTGAGAATGAGATTGGCCTGCTCGACCGAGAGATAGCCATTCCCAAAAGCCTGTTGACTATGGCGGTCCAGCACTGATTCTTTTTCCTTAGGGGTAAAGGTAATGGTGAACTGCCCCTCTGGCGTATCTATGACTTGCTGCACTTGACCCTCTGCCGTATCTAACTGCACGGGCTCCTCTGCACTCTTTTCCTCAACAAAACTCTGTCTTTCTGGCACCCATTTCTCAGACGGACGGATGATGGCATAACCGTAGGAATCGCTCTCCTCCGCAATCTGAAGCCAGTCATCCTGGGTGAAGGACTCAAGGAGAATCATAAGGAGAATGGACTCTTCCTTGAAAATCATACTTTCAAACTCTGTCG
This sequence comes from Streptococcus mitis, assembly GCF_003944325.1. Taxonomy (GTDB): domain Bacteria; phylum Bacillota; class Bacilli; order Lactobacillales; family Streptococcaceae; genus Streptococcus; species Streptococcus mitis_CW. Next base: position 10,315 of record NZ_RJPX01000051.1, read on the forward strand.
CAAAGGCTTCAAAAGCTTCCTTCACAGTAGAAATCGGCACTTCTGGTAATGACTTAGCTGTCGCTAGGGCTGTCTGAAAGAGTTCCCTAATCTGGTCATCCACTCCCCACATAACTTTTGGGGGTGAATCGTGTCCATAGCGCTCCATGATAGGAAAGAAGAGTTCCTCTTTACGTTGGTAATGGATGTCAAATTGCCCCACAAGTCCCATCTGACGCACCAAACCCTTACGCATCTCCGCAATCATTTCTTCATCTTCCATAGACTCATAGGTATCTAACAATCTCCGAATGCGAATCAAGGCAGCACGGAGAGCCAGATTTTCATCCTTGAAGACGCGAACTGGGTGTCCTGGGTGCTCGGTATCTGCAACTTCGACATCCTTAACAGCATTTTTAAAAAGGTTGGCATGGACATCACAGAGCTCCATAACATCTTCAAAGGTGACACCTGAGTCTGAGTTCATCAGCTCGTGCTCCATAAGGGAAATCTCGATAGCTGAAACACCTGTAAAGGTCGCATCAAAGCGCTCCTGAACCGACTCAGGAGAGGCCCCATTATGCAATTCTAACAAAATATCCCGTAGGACATGAATCCTTTCATCTGCCATTAGTCTAATCCAATCACTTCGTAGCCATTCGCTTCCAGTGTGCGGACAATCTTGTCCATAGGGGTTCCTTCCAGCTTAGATCCCTGTTTAAGCGATACTTTGCGACCGATAGTATTACGCATCAAGGGATTAGCAAGGGGTTTAAAACCCAGCTCCACTAGGATTTCCAAGACTTCTGGATGCTTATCCACCACTTCTGCAACAGGAATTGACACATCGATGATATTGTCCATGACGACCTCCATTATCGTTTATAAATGATATTATTTATTTTATTATACCATAAGGAGGACTGGCACACACCAAAAAAGAGGGTTGNCCCTCGGGACTTTGACAGTTATGAAGTAAAAAAATCCTCATAAAGGTTGATATAAGAGCATTTTCTTGTCAAATTTTACCACTTTTCATTTGCGTACTTTCTCGTACTTTGTTATAATGGAGTGAGGTATGAAAAGATGAGAGTTAAACAATCAAAGTCAAAAAACACTATCAACTACGCTATTATTAAAGATATCAAGGTTGGAAATAAACGGACTTCTACTATCGTAGAAAACCTAGGCAATCATAACAC
>NZ_RJPX01000052.1:0-10892 GCF_003944325.1 Streptococcus mitis
AGAAAAGATACGATAAAACAAGGAATGTGGAGTGAAAGTGAAATAGAATTGGAATCTGAAAAATTAGAATTTGTAAGAAATATCTTGCAAGATGGATTTTCAAATATTTTCACAATAAGTAAACATAGAAAGACTTATCATAATGAATTAGAAAATAAAACGATTAATCTAGATAAGATTGATGGTCTTGGGTTTTATCTTGAGATAGAGATTTTAGGAGATTTTTCAAAAGAAGATTATAGTAATTTTTATGATAAAATGTGCGGAGAGTTCTCGTTTTTAAATTCAAAAATAGAAACAAAGGGCTATGTCCAATTAATGAGAGAAAAAAATGGACGTAATTAAAATTATCAAATAGTCTTGTTGGGATTGTTTACTCAATTACTGGATTTGGAAGTTTGATAGCAGTAACCTTTCTTTCTACTTTTTGAATAAGAAGGATGTCTTTATCTTGATTTTAGAGTATCTGGTGAGGATGTATATTTCATTGAGTTAGAAACTATGTATGGTTTAAGTGAAAATAGTGAGGTACCAACTCTTGCAAAGAGGTTTGGAATAAGTCTTACCGATTTAATAAAAAGTGATATTCATAGTGATTTAACTAGAAAGAAGGGACATTTTGGATATTAACAAGAAAACGTTTTATACAATAACTTTTGGTGAATTTATATCAAATATTGGAGATAGATTTCAGAAAATTGCTTTTCCAATCTTAATTTACCAAGAATTTCATTCGTCTTTTGCAATGGGAGGAATGGTGATTATTGAATTGTTACCTCAATTCTTGTTGGGATTCGTTATGGGTTACTTATTAGATAATTTCAATAAGAAAAAAATACTATTATGGTCTACATTAATACCTGCATTATTATGTAGTGTAATACCGATATTGTCTAAATATTCAGTTTCTATATTTTTTTACTACGTTATTGCATTTTTGATACCTTTATTTTCGACACTTTTTCAAACGGGATTCTCAGTCATTACCCCGGCATTATTTGAGAAGGAAGAATTGCAAAAATATAATTCTCAGTTTCAAGGTGTCCGAACTATTTCAAAATTAATTTCTCCAGCTATAGCAGGGGTGCTAATGTTAAAGTTTAATATTAATAGCATTTTTTTTATTAATAGTGCTACTTTCTTATTGTTATTTCTTTCAATACTAATTTCATATATTCCAGATCAAGAACACAAGGAGAATGGTAATGATGATATAAAAGAAATTTTTGTAGGTTTTAAAGAGAACTTTACAAATATTAAGTTGAGGATTTCTTTACTCTTTACTATTGTTGTGAATATCGCTATGCTAGGCTTCAATGCAACGATTATTTATTATTTACAGGATCAATTAAAATTATCAAATAGTCTTGTTGGAATTGTTTACTCAATTGCTGGATTTGGTAGTTTGATAGCAGTAACTCTTCTTTCTACTTTTTTGAATAAGAAGGATGCCTTTATATTGATGAATATATCAATGGCAACTATCCCACTTGTCATTATGGCAAGCGGAATAGTAGAAAATTGGATATTCTTTGGAATTTGTTACTCAATTTTGAGTGGACTAATTACAATAGCTTCTGTCTCAATTACAACAATACAGCAACAAGAAAGTACTGAGTATAATATTGGTAAAATACTTTCTAGTTCTTTTGTAATAGCTACCATTTTTGCTCCTTTTGGAGGGATACTGGCTGCTTATTTTAATTGGCTTTTAAACCCGAGATTAAGTTTAGTTATTTTGGGATTACTAAGTAGTTTATTGGTTATTCTTATAAAGAGTTATGAAAAAAGCTAACTAAGAAAAGAACTGCAATATTTATAAAGGAAGATTAGTGGATTAATTATCATTAGAAAAAATAATATTAATTCGTAGTAAAATAAAAAATGAAAAAGGTTTTACATAATGTACTACCTTTTTCAAATTTAATAATTATTTAGGGGATAGAACTAGAGACAAAAAATACTGATTCTTAAACTGCACCCCAAAAGTAAGATTTTTCTGTCTAACTTTTGGGGTCAGTACCTTATCTCTAACTTCTGGAGTGCTTTTTCTACACTCAAATTATTTTACAGTACCCATGTACGGATGGCATGGGCAACGCCGGATTCGTCATTTGTTTTAGTGATGTATTTGGCGATTTTTTTGATTTCTGGATTTCCATTTTCCATAACAACGGGATTGCCAACGACTTCCAGCATGGCACGGTCATTTTCTTCGTCCCCGATCGCCATGGTTTCATCTTTGGTCAATTCTAATTTTTTTGCTAAGTGAGTAATGGCTGAACCCTTGTCAACATTCTTTTTAAGGAGTTCGAGGTAGAAAGGAGCGGATTTGTTGATGGAGTAGCGTTCGTAAAATTCTGCTGGAATTTTTTCAATCGCAGCATCGAGAATCTCAGGTTCATCGATGAACATACATTTGACAATTTCCTTGTCAGCCATTTCTTCAGGAGTGCGGTAAAAGATAGGCATGCTGACGAGTGTTGATTCGTGAACTGTGTATTTTCCGATATTGCGATTGGCAGTATAGATACCATCCTTGGTAATGGCGTGCATGTGGACACCAAGCTTGCGACTGAGGAATTCCATATCTAGATAATCCTCATAGGTCAAGGATTCGCTGATAATCTCATGGCCTGTAGCAGTTTCTTGGACAAGGGCACCGTTGAAGGTCACAACATAGTCACCCTCGTCTCTCAACTGCAAGTCGTCCAGAAGTTTGGCAACACCAGCGATAGGGCGACCAGTTGCAATCACGACTTTGACACCAGCTTCTTTGGCATCTTGGATGGCAGAAAAGACTTGAGGAGTGATTTCCTTTTGGCTATTGACTAGGGTTCCGTCGATATCGACGGCGATTAGTTTAATACTCATAAATTTCCTCTTCTAGTTTTTATTTGGGGTAAAATGATCATTCTCAATCAAGTGTAAAAATTGCTGGGTAATGCTAGCAAAGATACTGTTTTGGTCCAACATTTCTTTTGGAAAATAAAAGCGATTATCTCCATGGCGACTGCCAGCAAGGGATTGGACGATAGGAGACAGGCTAGAGAGTTCTGCCAGTTCTCCATTTTTTTGTAAAATCTCAATCTGTGTCCGCGGATTTTCAGATTCGGGACGATAGATATCATAAGGGAGGTCAAAGTTCTTATGAATGGCAGTATAGTAGTCGGGATCAAAGCCGATTTCCTCAACCAATTTTCTCATGCTAGCGAGTTGGTCTTGGTCTTCTTGTGAAAAGGTAATGGATTTAAAGACCTTGCGGTTGACAAAGCGTTGCGACAGGTCTGAAAGAATCTTGTCAGGACTGGTCATCCAGAGCTGGAAGTAGGTATTCATCACACCATCATCCAGAGCCAGATAGTCAGTCAAGGTCACATTTTTTTCGAAGAAAGGTAGGAGGTGTGGAGAAGTTCGCGCAAAGAAGTCTTTGTCTTCTAGATAGAGTTCCTTGGCACGCTTGAGGAGATTCTGTAGGAGAACTTCCATGGCGCGTGTTGCTGGGTGGAAATAAACCTGCATATACATCTGATAGCGACTGAGGACATAGTCTTCGATGGCGTGCATGCCATTGCGCTGAAAGGCGATCCCATTTTCGACAGGACGAATGACTCGAAGAATGCGAGTCAGGTCAAATTCCCCATAAGATGCTCCTGTAAAATAGGAGTCGCGCAAGAGATAGTCCATGCGGTCTGCATCAATCTGACTAGAAATGAGTTGTACAACCTGCTTATTAGGATAGGTGTGGTCGATGACACTGGCAACCTTTTTTGGAAAGTCAGGCGCTACTTGTAGCAGAACTTGGTGAATCTCTGTCTCAGGACTTTGGATGATTTCCTGAGTGATGGTCTCATGATCGGTATCAAAGAGATGCTCAAAAGTATGAGAGTAAGCACCATGTCCAAGGTCATGTAGGAGAGCAGCAGTCATGGTGAGGAGTGATTCGGCTGGATTCCATTCCTCAGGATATTTTTCTTCAAAAATCTCTGTGATACGTCGAGCAATCTCATAGACTCCTAGACAGTGAGAGAAGCGACTGTGTTCTCCACCGTGGAAGGTATAACTGGAAGTTCCCAGTTGCTTGATGCGACGCAAACGTTGAAATTCTTTTGTATTGATCAAGTCATAGATGATTTGATTATTGACATGGATGTAGTTGTGAACTGGGTCACGGAATACTTTTTCGTTCATATGACCATTATAGCAAAATCCTGCTCTTTTTGGTAAAATAGTAGGACAAGAGAGAAGAAAGAGGACCTGATGTGAAGATTCGGATGCGAAATAGGATTCAGTTTGATGAGCAGTTGGAAGTAATTGACCAGCTTTATGACGTGGAAGTGCATGAAAAGGGAGATTATAGCTACCTGCTTTTCTACAATGAGGAAAAGGAAAAAGTAGTGATTAAATTTCATGGTCAAGAACTGGTGATGAGCCGATTTTCCAATCCCAAGACCATTATGCGCTTTTTAAAGGATAGTGATAGTTTAGCCTATATTCCCACACCCATGGGCATGCAGGAGTTTATCATCCAAACGAGTCGTTATCAAGTGGATGGGCAAAAGATTGAGCTAGCTTATCAACTACAAAATCAAGAGGGACATCCCTTTGCCATCTATCAATTGGAAATTACTTGGGGTTAGTCTCTTGTCTTTTTCAAATTTAGCTAGCTATCTTCTTGGATTGGCTCTCTAGTGTGGTAGATTAGGCTATTTTTTGATATAATAAAAGTTATGGAAATCGAAAAAACCAATCGTATGAATGCGCTCTTTGAATTTTATGCAGCGCTTTTGACAGATAAGCAAATGAATTATATAGAGCTCTACTACGCTGATGATTACAGCCTCGCTGAGATTGCTGAAGAGTTTGGCGTCAGTCGTCAGGCTGTCTATGATAATATCAAGCGGACAGAAAAGATTCTGGAAGATTATGAGATGAAATTGCACATGTACTCGGACTACATTGTTCGTAGTCAGATTTTTGATCAGATTTTGGAGCGCTATCCCAAGGATGACTTTCTGCAGGAGCAGATAGAAATTTTAACAAGCATTGATAATAGAGAATAAGAGGAAGAAAAATGGCATTTGAAAGTTTAACAGAACGTTTGCAGAGCGTCTTTAAAAATCTACGTAAAAAAGGAAAAATCTCTGAATCTGATGTTCAAGAGGCAACTAAAGAGATTCGCTTGGCCTTGCTTGAAGCTGACGTTGCCTTGCCTGTTGTGAAGGACTTTATCAAGAAAGTTCGTGAGCGTGCAGTCGGACATGAGGTCATTGATACCCTTAATCCAGCGCAACAGATTATCAAAATCGTTGATGAGGAACTGACAGCTGTTTTAGGTTCTGATACGGCAGAAATTATCAAATCACCTAAGATTCCTACAATCATCATGATGGTTGGTTTGCAGGGGGCTGGTAAAACAACCTTTGCAGGTAAATTGGCCAACAAACTCAAGAAGGAAGAAAATGCCCGTCCTTTGATGATTGCGGCGGATATTTATCGTCCTGCTGCCATTGATCAGCTTAAGACCTTGGGACAACAGATTGATGTTCCTGTCTTCGCACTTGGAACAGAAGTACCAGCTGTTGAGATTGTACGTCAAGGTTTGGAACAAGCCCAAGCCAATCATAATGACTATGTCTTGATTGATACGGCAGGTCGTTTGCAGATTGATGAGCTTTTGATGAATGAACTTCGTGACGTGAAAGCCTTGGCTCAACCAAACGAAATTTTGCTCGTCGTTGATGCCATGATTGGTCAGGAAGCGGCCAATGTTGCGCGTGAGTTTAATGATCAGTTGGAAGTGACTGGGGTTATCCTTACTAAGATTGATGGCGATACTCGTGGTGGTGCTGCTCTATCTGTTCGACACATTACTGGAAAACCAATCAAGTTCACTGGTACAGGTGAAAAGATTACGGACATTGAGACCTTCCACCCAGACCGTATGTCTAGTCGTATCCTTGGCATGGGGGATATGCTCACTCTGATTGAGAAAGCTTCTCAAGAATACGATGAGCAAAAAGCCCTTGAAATGGCTGAGAAGATGCGTGAAAACACCTTTGATTTCAATGATTTCATCGATCAGTTGGATCAGGTGCAAAACATGGGCCCAATGGAAGACTTGCTCAAGATGATTCCAGGCATGGCTAACAATCCAGCCCTTCAAAACATGAAGGTAGATGAACGCCAGATTGCTCGCAAACGTGCTATTGTGTCTTCCATGACACCTGAAGAACGTGAAAATCCAGATTTGTTAAATCCGAGCCGTCGCCGTCGTATCGCTGCAGGTTCTGGAAATACATTTGTCGAAGTCAATAAATTCATCAAAGACTTTAACCAAGCTAAACAACTCATGCAGGGAGTCATGTCTGGAGATATGAATAAGATGATGAAGCAAATGGGAATCAATCCAAACAACCTTCCTAAAAATATGCCAAATATGGGAGGGATGGATATGTCTGCCCTTGAAGGAATGATGGGACAAGGTGGGATGCCTGACTTATCCGCTCTCGGAGGAGCAGGAATGCCAGATATGAGCCAGATGTTTGGTGGCGGTCTAAAAGGTAAAATCGGTGAATTTGCTATGAAACAATCCATGAAACGCATGGCGAATAAAATGAAAAAAGCGAAGAAGAAACGTAAGTAAGACAAGGGAATGCCGCAGGGCTTTCCTTTTTTAGAAAGAAGAAAAAGGTCTATTTTGAATTTGCAAAGAATGATATAATAGTAGAAATAGTCTAACAGGGAGGAATTATGGAAATTGATAATCGATCAATTCGTCTTGGAGATGAGTTAAAGAAAGAGTTGAAATCAAAAAGCCGAGTCAAGATTGCAGCAGCAACCTTTTCTATGTTTGCTTATCAGCAGTTGAAAGAGGAATTGGAGAATATAGAAGAGTTAAAATTTATTTTTACAAATCCGACTTTTATAACAGATGAAACCAAAACAGATTTCCGTGAGTATATGATACCCAAAAAAGAACGAGAACAATCGATTTTTGGTGGAAAGTATGAACTGAAATTGATGAATGAGTTGACTCAAAAAGCGATTGCTCGTGAATGTGCTGATTGGATTCGAAGAAAAGCGCAATTTAAGTCTATTAATATTGAAACAGATGAAATGCCAAATGGTATTCGAATTGAAAATTCGGATGATGTAGTGGTAGTAGATCGTTTGAAAAACTTTGATCGCAAAGAATTAGGATATGAAGCTTCTCTATTTAAAACGAGTAGAAACCTCTATCATGCACCACTTAGTTTAAATTATTTAGATGAATTTGATAATCTCTGGGAAGAAGATGATTATTTTCGTGATGTTACAGAAGAGTTTTTGGATAATTTAAACTTAGCTCATAAAGAACATTCTCCTGAGTTCATTTACTATGTGATGCTATATAATTTATTCAATGAATTTTTAGAAGATATCAATGAGGATTTTTTACCCAATGAAGGGGTTGGTTATAAAGAAAGTAAGATTTGGGGGCTGTTATATGATTTCCAAAAGGATGCAGTAAAATCTATCATTTCTAAATTAGAAAAATTTAATGGATGTATTCTAGCGGATTCGGTTGGTCTTGGTAAGACTTATACAGCTTTAGCGGTCATGACTTATTATGCTTATCGAGGCAAACGTATTTTAGTACTTTGTCCTAAAAAGTTAGAAAATAACTGGAATATGTATCGTCATGATTATGTAAATAATCCAATTTATGATAGACATTTGCTTTATGACGTTCTCTACCATACAGATCTCAGTAGAGATAAAGGACACTCTAATGGAATTGATCTGTCCTTAAATAATTGGCATACTTATGATTTGGTTGTCATTGATGAGTCCCATAATTTTAGAAATGGTGGCTCTAGCGAAAATGACTTATCTGAGGGGAGAGAAAATCGATATAGCCGTTTAATGAATCGCATCATAAAGTCTGGTGTCCCTACCAAGGTACTCATGCTATCAGCAACACCTGTTAATAATCGCTTTAATGATTTGAAAAATCAAATTGCTTTAGCCTATGAAGGAGATACGGATCAAATTGATAGTAAATTAGAAACAAAATCATCTATAAATGATATTTTCAGAAATGCTCAATCTGCTTATAATAAGTGGGCTGACCTACCTGCAGAAGAGAGAACAACAGATAAACTGTTATCTACATTAGATTTTGATTTCTTTAAAGTACTAGATAGTGTAACGATAGCCAGAAGTAGAAAACATATTCGGGAATTTTATGATAGAGAAGCGATTGGAGAATTTCCACAGCGCTTAAAACCACTTAATTTTGAACCTGATTTAACAGTTTCAAATCTTGGAATTACCTATAAAAAATTATATCACTTACTTGATAAACTCCAGTTGACTATCTATCAACCATCGATACATATTTACCCATCAAAGAGAGTTAAATACGATAAAAGTAAAGAAGGAGTAATGGGGAATTTAACTCAGTTTGGCCGTGAGTCTGGTATCAAAAAACTGATGATGATTAACCTGCTCAAACGTTTAGAAAGTTCTGTTGCAGCTTTTCGATATACTTTAATAGATGTTGTTAAAGATTATGTAGAAAAGACATTAAAGGCTATCGAGGAATATGAATTGACAGGCTTGGATCATTTATCTCTTGATTCTCATCTTGATGAAGATGATTTTGATTTGGAAGATAGTAATTTCGAGTTTTCTATTGGTAAGAAAAATCGTATTGCTTTACAAGATATGGATTATCGTAGTTGGAAGGTCGAGTTAGAACAAGATTTTGCAATATTGACAGAGCTAGAAGATCTAATCGGTAAAATAACGCCACAAGAAGACCAAAAACTCCAGACTCTTTTTTCATTGATAGATGAGAAACTAACAAATCCAATCAATGTTGGTAATAAAAAGCTGATTATTTTCTCTGCATTTGCGACAACAACGAACTATCTTTACAAACATATTAGTCAGTATGTCTTGGATAAGTATGGTCTCTACACTGCTCAGATTTCAGGTACAAAAGGTTTTGCAACAACTTTGGAAACTAAAAATAAAGATCTCAATTCTTTATTAACTTATTTTTCTCCTAAATCAAAATCTCGTGATGTCCTGTTTCCTGGTGATGAGAGTGAGATTGATCTTTTAATTGCAACAGATGTGATTTCCGAAGGTCAAAACTTGCAAGATGCAGATATGATGGTCAATTACGATATCCACTGGAATCCTGTCCGTATTGTTCAACGGTTTGGTCGTGTGGATCGAATTGGTAGTCAAAATAAATACATTCAATTAGTTAACTTTTGGCCAAATCTTGAGTTAGATGAGTATATCGATCTTAAGTCTAGGGTTGAATCGAGGATGAAAATTTCTGTTTTGACTTCAACAGCAGATGATAATGTTTTATCTAGTGAAGAAATAGAGGATAATAATTATCGAAGAAAGCAATTAGAACGTCTTAGAGATGAAGTGGTTGATCTAGAGGAGATGAATGATGGTATTTCTATTATGGATTTAGGATTAGAAGATTATCGCATAGACCTTCTTAAGTATTTGGAAGAACATCCTGAGTTAGAAAGAGTTCCAAAAGGATTGCAAGCTATTTTACCTGCCTCCAATAAAGAATCAGAAGGTGTCATTTTTGTACTAAAAAATAAAGAACAGATAAAAGGAAAAAATAATCAAAATCAGCTTCATCCATATTATATCCTCTACATCAATAGAAATGGAGAACTACTGTTATCTCCGTCTGAAAGCAAGAAAATATTGGAGCACCTCAGTAGCATTTGTCGGGGTCAAAGTAAACCATTGAGTCAAATAGTAGACAAGTTTAATCATCAAACAAAAGACGGTAAAGAAATGGTTGTTTATTCGGAATTGCTTCAAGAGGCAATCGATCAACTAATGGAACATGATCAGATTTCAACTATGGATGCCCTATTTAACTTTGGATCTGTTGACTTGATGAATACTAGCATCGAGGGAATGGATGATTTTGAGTTAATTTGTTTCTTCATATTGATGAAAGGGGATTCTGATGATTAGATTTCCATCCTATACAGCCTTATCAAAACCTCACCTTCTATATCGGCCTCATAAAAAGGGAAATAGTGATTTTTTTGATAATCTTAATGTTTCTGTAAAAGAAAAGAAAGATTTAAGAGAACAGATTAGAGCAATTCAAATTACTCATCAGATTGATACAAGTACCACTAATATTCCTGCTGGAAAAAAAGTGAAGCAAATCATGCTTTTAGAAATAGAACTCGAACAAATGGATGTTTCGTTCACTTTATTAGAACAGCTAGATATAAGATTAGGGATTTACACAGCCTTTGTATTAAAATATCCACAAGGTAGAGAAGAACTTCTTATTCATTATAAAGAGCCTTTAAGTCAAGAAAAGGATGGTAAGCACTTTAAGATTGTCCGTCGCTTTCAGACGCATGATGATGTAAGCATTAACTTTGAGGGAAATGATTTAGATGATGTTTATGAGAGTCTTGTAAAAGAAACTGGTAAGAAAGAATTACAAGTTTTAGAAACAAGTAATCTTAGAAACTCTATTGAACTCAGTGACCAATTAGATAAATTAGATAAGAAGGCACAACAGCTAAAGAAAAAGATGTATTCTGAAAAATCAATGAGAAAACAAATAGAAATAAAAAGAGCATATCAGGCTGCATTGAAAGAAATAGAAGCTTTAAAGAAGCAAAATTGACTGTAAGTTTAGCACAAGAAAATCAGAAATTGAGATTAGAGAACTCTTTTGATTTCAACCCCTATTTTTGATAGAATGAAGCTGTAATGTATTAAAAATTAAGCATTACAAAAATAGGATAATCCAACTTAATTTTTTATAAAATTAAAATTACAAAAGCTTGACAAAGCTAAGAAAGGATACTACCATGAGCACAGCACAGCAC
>NZ_RJPX01000053.1:0-10246 GCF_003944325.1 Streptococcus mitis
AGGTGTTATCATTAACGGTCAGCGTCATAAAACGCTAGTTGGCACACCACAGGGAGGAAATTTATCTCCTCTCTTATCCAATATCATGCTTAATGAATTGGATAAGGAATTAGAAAAGAGGGGACTTCGATTTGTGCGCTACGCAGATGATTGTGTGATTACGGTCGGAAGCGAGGCTGCCGCTAAGCGTGTGATGTATTCAGTCAGTCGTTTTATTGAGAAAAGGCTAGGTTTGAAAGTAAACATAACCAAGACTAAGATTACCAGACCAAGAGAGTTGAAATATTTAGGTTTCGGGTTCTGGAAATCATCAGCTGGTTGGAAAAGTCGCCCCCATCAAGATAGTGTTCGGAGATTTAAGCTTAAATTGAAGAAACTAACACAGAGGAAGTGGAGTNTAGANTTAACAAGACGTATTGANCAACTGAATTTNTCTATTCGAGGATGGATAAACTATTTCTCATTGGGAAATATGAAAAGTATTGTCACCAGCATAGATGAGCGCTTGCGCACTCGCCTACGAGTGATTATCTGGAAGCAATGGAAGAAGAAATCTAGACGATTATGGGGATTGCTTAAGTTAGGAGTTCCTAAATGGATAGCAGATAAGGTATCTGGCTGGGGCGACCATTATCAATTAGTAGCTCAGAAGTCGGTACTTAAACGTGCTATATCAAAACCAGTCCTTAAAAAACGTGGACTGGTTTCGTGTTTGGATTATTACCTTGAACGACATGCGTTAAAAGTTAGTTGAACCGCCGTATGCCGAACGGCATGTACGGTGGTGTGAGAGGGGCTAGAGATTATCCCCTACTCGATTGTCAGAATTAATGATTTTCATTTTTAAATGGAAAATAAGAGGAAATTTTTAGGATTTTCTAAAATTTTACTGTAAATACACTTGACTATTCATAAAATAGGTGTATAATGTGTTGTGAACTACTTAACAAATAAAGATTTCCAGCTCATGTCGACTAAGGATGGAAATCTTGTGTATAGACAGTTCAGTAGATATATAATAGAGCGTTGCGTCCGAAAGTCTATCCAGACACGGCTCTTTAAAAACAAAAGGAGAAGATTATGAAAACAGAACCGATTCATCGTACCAGTATGTGGAAATTTAAGTTAAGTGCTGCCACCATGACTTTGATTCCCGCTGCCGTGGGGATTAACTATGTTGCCAAAGCCTTGGCGGAGGGGTTAAAGTTGCCCGTTTGGCTGGGGTCTTTGGGAACCTTTCTTTCCAGCATGTTGGCTGGGCCGGTTGCCGGTGCCATTAGTGGTTTCATCAACAACGTGATCTATGGGCTGACCTTATCGCCAATTTCAACCGTGTATGCGATTACCAGCATCGGAATTGGGATTGCTGTCGGAGTTTTGCACGCCAATGGGTGGTTCTCGTCAGCGCGACGAGTATTTGTTTCTGCTATTATTATTGCCATCGTTTCAGCTGTCATTTCAACGCCACTCAACGTCATCTTTTGGGGTGGTCAGACCGGTATCGCTTGGGGTGACTCATTGTTTGCGGTAATGGTCGCCAATCATGCACCAGTGTGGCTGGCCTCATTTACCGATGAGTTTGTCTTGGATATTTTGGATAAAGTCTGCGTGGCCTACCTGGCATTCTTCATCTATCGTCAGCTGCCGAAGCGGATGGTGCACTTCTTTAGCGATGATAAATGATGACTGATAAAACATTGATTTCTGGAGCGCCACGGGTCAAGCTCAAGTGGTACCAGGTGATCGATCCGATTACTAAGCTCTTGTTCATCTTGGACATGACGTTGTTGAGCTTTGCCAGTATGAATTTATTGCTTCAGGCCGGATTAATTCTTGTCGCAACACTGCTATTGTTATTTTCCAAATTGAGTTCTACCACCTTTAAGGCGCTGGGATTCAGCCTGTTTCTGATTTGCACCATGCTGATCATCCAAGGGTTATTTTACAGTCGGAATCAAACTGTGCTGTTTTCTGTGCTTGGGGTGTCGTTCTACAAAGAAGGCCTGATTTACGCCACCACTCTGGGTTGTCGAGTATTGGTGATTATTTTGACCAGTGGCTTTTTTATGGTGACCACGAGTATTTCAGAAAACTCGGCCTATTTGGAACTGTCCGGATTGTCTTATAAAACCGTCTACGTTCTGATGTCGGTGTGTTATATTTTGCCGGAAATGATGCGCAATATGCGGAAAATCCAGCAGGCACAAAAAGTTCGGGGAACCAATCCGCAAAAAACGTTGATTCAGAAATTAAAGTCAGTCCTGCCGGTTCTAATTCCATTGGTGATTAAGACCTTGGATCAATCGATGACGCGGTCGATTTCTCTCCAACTGAGAGGTTTTGATAATCTCAACCGGACTGTCAGAACCTCCCAGCGCGTGTATCGCCTGTCGCGGACGCTGCACATTGGTCTGACTGGATTGGCAATTTTATTGATTGGGTGGAAGATATGGACGAAGATAAACGGATTGTAATTGAAAATTTGACCACCCGTTATCCGGGTACTGAGCAACCACAACTGCGTCAGATTAACGCGGAGGTTCATACTGGCCAGGTGGTTGGGATTATCGGGAATAGCCACTCCGGCAAATCGACTTTGTGCCGTGTGCTGGCAGGGGTCATTCCCAAAATTGTGTCTGCTGAGATTGAGGGCGATTGGCACATGTTTGGCCAGCGAGTGTCCGACAATTGGCCCGTTTATAATGCCATGAATGGAGTTGTACTGCAAAATCCAGCTGGCCAACTAAGCGGGTTGGCAGACACGGTTGCCGATGAAATCGCCTTTGACTTGATTAATCAGGGAATGGCTGAAGGACTGATTCAAAAACGGGTTGAAGAAGTTGCCACGCAAATGGGGCTGATTGAACAGCTGAATTTGCGTCCCGAGAGCCTTTCCGGTGGTCAGATCCAGCGGTTGGCAATTGCGACGGCGATTGTGGCTAATCCGGCTGTTTTGATTATGGATGATCCGACCAGTGAGATGGATCCCCTTGGCCGCCGGCAATTTTTCCAATGGCTGGCCCAAGTCAAAGAGACGACTGTCTTCATTGTCACCAGTGAAATTGACGATTTGTGCGAAGTCGCCGACGTTGTGTGGGTGCTGCACGAGGGTCAAATGGTAGCCCAGGGCAGGCCGGGTGAGGTGTTTAATCATTTGGCAGCTGACTGGCAGATTCCAGCCCCGACAATCCAGCAACTTGCTCAAAAAATGGATTGGCACTTGGCTGATGGCCGGTATCCAGTGAATTACGCTGATCTGAAGGAGGTTCGTTATGTCAACAATTGAACTGAGCCACCTGACGTTCACTTATCCGGAACGGTCCTTTAGCTTGGATGTTGAAGACAAACACTTCGCCGATCCGATGGTGGCGATTGTCGGCCAAAATGGTGCCGGCAAATCAACGCTCTTCAAATTGTTGACGGGCTTGCTGACACCACAAACCGGTGTGATTAAGATCGATGGAGAAAATTTTAATGATCTTAAACCAGTCGAAAAGTTACTGAAGGTTGGGATTGCTTTTCAGAATCCTGACGATCAGCTTTTCAACCCGACCGTTCAACGAGAGGTGGAGTGGAATGTCGCGCAGATCATGGATGACCACGACACGATTACGAGGCGGGCTTTAGCGGCTCTAAAAAGAGTTGGCTTGGATGATAAAACAGCTGAAAGTCCATATGACCTGTCATTGTCGGAACGCAAGCTGTTGAGTGTTGCCACAGTTTTGGCAGTGGATCCGGCGATTTATTTATTTGATGAGCCGATGATGTCGCTTGATTGGGAAAGCCGGCGCAAGTTGACCGCAATTTTCCATCAGTTGGCTGATTCGGGCCACCAAGTTGTGACCATCACCCATGACATGGATTGGGTCGCCGCCGAGTTTGAGTCGGTGTATGTTATGGAACACGGGAAGTTTGGCTTCGCCGGCAGTCCACGGGAATTGTTCAGCAATCACGAACTTGTCCAGCGAGTGGGATTACTACCACCGCGGATTATGGACATAGCGGAGTCGCTGGGTGATTCACAGACATATTTATCGGTTAATGATTATTGCCAGAAAAATCGAGATGTATAGAAAAAGTCACCTCTGCGGGTTTTCCAGGTTGAAGGATTAACTTCAGCTTCTGGCAAGAACTCACATGGGTGACTTTTGTGTTTAATAACGTTTCATGATCATCGGGGGCTTCCTCAGCTCACTCGGTTTGATTTTGCTTTGTTTCGTGGTCATAATCATATACCATTTCTTTTGGATTTTTTGTTTGACTAATACAAAATAGGTCTTCATAGGTCTTCGCATTTTTAGCGCCCATTAGGATCATCAGTATAATTTTCTGAATTAGGAGACTGTCCCATCACTATTCGAACTTCGTCTCCCAACTTACGCTGTTCCCATTCAATGGTGTAGGGCAAATCCTCATGACAGCTGTTTACCGTGAACAGTGGATATTCTGGGCTGCTACTAATGTCTTTTCAATCTATCTCTGGTGGGGAGAAAGCCTGCAAATCCAAGGGAAATATTTGATTTATCTCATTAACAGTCTAGTTGGTTGGTACCAGTGGAGCAAGGCAGCTAAGCAGAATACGGATTTATCTAACTAGGAAAAGATATTTTAGGTTTTGGGATAAAACAGATAGAGTTGATAATCAAGGATTTATATTATGAAAAAGAGGATTGGCGGATCCTCTTTTCTTGTTGAAAAGATAAAAAACTTACTAGCCTAGAAATAAGGTAACTGAGTTCTACTCTGTATTCAATTTTTAGGAATGAGAAAGTCTAGATAAAACTGGACAACTTCCTGTTCTGTGAAGTCTTGCCCTTTTTTGAGCCACCAGATCAATGTCTCGGTGAAGTTTGTTACGACCAAGTGTTGGAGATAAGAGGCAGGCAGACTGGGGTGTGCTTTTTTCAAATCATCAGCCAGCATGGGATAGACGTGGTGCTCCAGCTCTCTCTGGAGTTGACGGAGGAAGTAGTCATTTTTGGAGAATAGCAGACTGGTGATATGGTCTTGATTTTTCTGAAAATGCAGAAAGAGGTGGGCGAGGTAATCTTCGGTTGAAATGGCTTGCTCTCTTTCAAAAAGATGATGGAAGAGGTAGCGACAGAGCTCGTCTAGAAGCAGTTCCTTGCTTTCATAGTGACAGTAAAAGGTGGAACGTCCCACATCTGCGAGATCAATGATATCCTGAACAGTAGTAGCCTCGTAGCCCTTAGCATTCAAAAGTTGTAGAAAGGCTTGATAGATGGCTTTTTTTGTTTTACTGATACGGCGGTCAATCTTAGTCATATGGACACTTGAGGCAAATTGTTCAGAACTGAATAAAGCTGACCTTTTGCTTCTATCCTTTCTTTGAGTTTTAGTGGATAATGATAATGAACAAGGTGTTCATGAATCTATTATAACAAAGGAATGAGAAATATGAAGGCAAAATATGCTGTTTGGCTAGCTTTTTTCTTAAATTTGACTTATGCTATTGTCGAGTTTATTGCAGGTGGAGTATTTGGTTCGAACGCTGTTCTTGCTGACTCTGTACATGACTTAGGAGATGCGATTGCAATTGGAATATCAGCTTTTCTAGAAACCATCTCCAATCGTGAAGAAGACAATCAGTACACCTTGGGTTATAAGCGGTTTAGTCTGCTAGGAGCCTTGGTAACAGCGATAATACTCATGACAGGATCTCTTCTAGTTATTTTGGAAAATGTTACGAAGATTTTAAATCCGCAACCAGTTAATGACGAGGGGATTCTCTGGTTAGGAATTATTGCAGTAAGTATTAATGTATTAGCGAGTTTAGTGGTTGGTAAGGGAAAGACACAGAATGAGTCTATTCTGAGTCTGCATTTTCTGGAAGATACCCTAGGGTGGCTGGCTGTCATCCTAATGGCCATTGTTCTTCGATTTACGTACTGGTATATCCTAGATCCACTTTTGTCCCTTGTCATTTCTTTCTTTATTCTTTCAAAAGCTCTTCCACGTTTTTGGTCTACGCTCAAGATTTTCTTGGATGCTGTGCCAGAAGGAGTAGAGGCAGGTAATTTGGAGAAGGATTTGGAGACTCTGACCAATGTCAAAAGTGTTAATCAACTTAGTATTTGGTCTATGGATGGTCTGGAAAATAATGCTATTATCCATCTCTGTTTAGAAGATTGGGAGCAGATGACGGAAACAAAGAATCAAGTACGTCAACTCTTAGAAGAAAGAGGCGTGCAGAATATTACTATTGAAGTAGATAGCAGTCAAATTAATCATTCGCAACATAAAAGGAGGGTAACAGCCTTAGAGCAACCCCATGAGCATCAACATTAGAAAAAGAGGCTGGGACAAAACTCAATTTCAAGAGAAAATGAAATAAATATTCCTAGAATAAAACGCATAGTATCAAGAATTTCAATACATGATACTATGCGTTTTATTATGTGAGTACGGTGGGATTCAATGAAATTACAATTACGAAATATATTCAAGATTAAAGAAATTAACCAGTGGATGATTTCTTCACGAGTATGAAAATTTGAGAACGAGTAAAGCATGATATAGCACTAGATAGATTGAGTGTAAAAGAATATGAGGATCCCTTTAGGGATAGTGGTAAGTAATACTAAAGCCTCTTTAAGAGGCAAGTGACGAGTCAAGAGCAATAAGGCTTGAACAACGTGAAAGCCAGCGTCTTTAGACGCTAGCTGGTAATCTGAACTTATAGCCCTGGTACAGACCACCCGTTTGACGGATGGACATGATTTTAAATTATAATTAAAAGATTACGACTTTTATTAAATAGAATTTAGTGATATTTTAGAAGATTTTTTTCGAAATAATGAAACTATTATCTCAAACTAGAAATGTTTGGAATATTATTGGTGTATAGTTTGGATATATAATTCATTAGATGATTGCGTTTTCAAAAATATTGTCTTTTGATGTGTTATTTCTTGACAATTCAAATTATAAAATATATTATAAAGATAATGACAGCGGTGTCATTTTATCAATTTTAAGAAAAGTAATAATAAATTGTAAATAAATAAAAATATTGGAGGTCTTTATGAAACACATTTTTCATAATGAAGTATTTAGCATTCGTAAATTAAAAGTTGGGACATGTTCAGTTTTATTGGCTATTTCAATTTTATTGGCTATTTCAATTTTGGGAAGCAATAGTATTTTAGCGGATGAAATTGGTACTAATACATCACAAATTGATACAAAAGAAATTTCTAATGTAACTACCAATGATTCGAGTTATTCACAAAATCTTAATAAGAATATTTCTACTGAAAATATTGATACAAATTCATCTACTATTAATTTAGTTACTTCATCAAATGTTGATAGTAATGTGATTAGTGATATAAATCGTTCTAATTCACAAATAGATAGTAAATCGGTTGACAATCAAGATAAAACTACAACTCAAATTAAGAGTAATAAAAAAGATGATATAAGTGATAATACAAATAAAAAAGATATCCAAAAAACTGCTTTAAATGTAAAAGATTATGGAGCAATAGGTGACGGGGTTCATGATGATCGTCAAGCAATTCAAGATACAATAGATGCTGCAGCTAAAGGACTAGGTGGAGGAAATGTATATTTTCCTGAAGGAACTTATTTAGTAAAAGAAATTGTTTTTTTAAAGAGTCATACACACTTAGAATTGAATGAGAAAGCTACCATTCTAAATGGTATAAATATTAAGAATCACCCTTCCATTGTTTTTATGACAGGTTTATTTACGGATGATGGTGCGCAAGTAGAATGGGGCCCAACAGAAGATATTAGTTATTCTGGTGGTACTATTGATATGAACGGTGCTTTGAATGAAGAAGGAACTAAAGCAAAAAATCTACCACTTATAAATTCTTCAGGTGCATTTGCTATTGGGAATTCAAATAACGTAACTATAAAAAATGTAACATTCAAGGATAGTTATCAAGGGCATGCTATTCAAATTGCAGGTTCGAAAAATGTATTAGTCGATAATTCTCGTTTTCTTGGTCAAGCTTTACCTAAAACTATGAAAGATGGGCAAATTATAAGTAAGGAGAGTATTCAGATTGAACCATTGACTAGAAAAGGTTTTCCTTATGCTTTGAATGATGATGGGAAAAAATCTGAAAATGTTACTATTCAAAATTCATATTTTGGTAAAAGTGATAAATCTGGAGAATTAGTAACAGCAATTGGTACACACTATCAAACATTGTCGACACAGAACCCCTCTAATATTAAAATTTTAAATAATCATTTTGATAACATGATGTATTCTGGTGTACGTTTTACAGGATTTACTGATATTTTAATTAAAGGAAATAGATTTGATAAGAAAGTAAAAGGAGAAAGTGTACATTATAGAGAAAATGGTGCAGCCTTAATAAATGCTTTTAGTTATAAAAATGTAAAAGATGAACTTGACTTAAATAAGAAAGTCGTTATTACTGAAAATACATTTTATATTTCTGATCCTAAAACAAAGGCTATTAGAGTAGCAAAAGATAGTGCAGAATATTTAGGAAAAGTATCAGATATTACTGTAACAAAAAATGTAATTAATAATAATTCTAAGGAAACAGAACAACCAAATATTGAATTATTACGAGTTAGTGATAATTTAGTAGTCTCAGAGAATAGTATATTCGGTGGTAAAGAAGGAATTGTTATTGAGGATTCAAAGGGTAAAATAACCGTTTTAAATAACCAATTTTATAATTTATCCGGTAAGTATATATCATTCATCAAATCTAATGCAAATGGGAAAGAACCTGTTATACGTGAAAGCGATGGTAATTTCAATATTGTAACGGAGAATGGGCTTTACAAAATTGTAACAAACAATTTAAGTGATAAAAACGAAAAAGAAAAAAATAAAGAGGAAAAATTTAAAACAAGTTCATATGAGCATGAAAAACAATCTCATTCAAACAATGTAATTGATAGTAACCAGAAGAACGGAGAGTTTAACTCAAGTAAAGATAATAGACAAATTAATGACAAGATCAACAATAAACAAGATAATAAGACAGAAGAAATAAACTATAAAATAGTTGGAGATGACAGAGAAACTGAAAATCATATTAATAAATCTAAAGAAATAGTAGATGTAAAACAAAAATTACCAAAGACTGGTTCGAACAAGATTATGGAACTATTCTTAACAGTGACAGGGATTGGTTTACTTTTGACACTTAAAGGGTTGAAGTATTATGGTAAAGATAAATAAAATTTGTTCGATACAAGGAAGTTCCGTAGAAAATGAGGATACTGTAGGTTCACAAAATCAGTATTTTTGGATTATTGATGGAGCTACAGATTTATATAATTCTAAAGAGGAGATAGGTTATTCAGTCTCAGAAGTTGTACATATTTTATCAGAAAGTTTGTCGGTTAATTGTAAAGAATCAAAAACTCTTAAACAAATATTTGAAACTGCTTTACTCGAGGTTAAAGATGAAATCGGTTTAAACTCATATGAATTAACAGAGTATTATCGCTTACCAACATTTGCTTTTATATTTGCTAAACTTTCAGAAAAAAAGTTGGAGTATATGATGCTAGGTGACTGCGTCATGTTAGTAAACGATATGGAAATAACTGATCATAGAGTAGATAACTTATTTGAAAAAGGGAAAAATGAGATAAAAGATTCAATTGGTTCAAATAGTGTTTTAAATAAAAAAATTATTTTACAAAAAATCAGAAAATTATCTAATCAACCGAGTGGGTACTGGATAGGTTCGTTGGATGAGAGATTTTTAGACCATGCTATTATTAACCAAATAGATGTTACTAGTGAACAAATTGTTTTAATGAGCGATGGCTTTTATGAATTCTATCAAAATAATCAAAATAAAACTTTTGAAGAGTTAATTAAGATGAGATTTAATTCTTCTGCTATTGATCCAATCTATGGAAAGAAGGATGATGCAAGTATTCTAGTTATTGATGTTTGATATATTGTTTAAAATATTAATTGTTACTATTGAACTTTGTTAAGAAGAGGTACCTAAATGTTAAGGTTATATTTAGAAAATGAAATTATAGAATTATCAAATAATTTAGAGACCGTTTGGGTATCTGTGCTTGATAAATATGAGAAGTTATTTGAATATTTATCAAATGAAGAACGAGTAGAATTGATTAAAGAAGATTTAATCATAAATGAGTCAGTTCTAAATATTGATAAAAAAGGATATGAGTTAATTTGTTTACAACATCCTGTTTCATATGACTTAAGAAGAATTATTAG